>CATLHC010000016.1 GCA_949948775.1 uncultured Oscillospiraceae bacterium | reverse complement strand
CAGATCGTGACCTTCCTGCACCGGGCCTATGTGGAAGAGGCCCGCCTGAACGCCGAAAAGTGAGATAGACCGAAAGAAGCGCTCCCGCTGCGGCGGGAGCGCTCTTTTTGTCATTTTGAAATGCCCGGGTAGCGCTGAAGGATGATGTCCAGCTGGGCGCGGCTGGCGTAGTGGGCGGGGTGGAGGGTGTTGCTCGAGGTGCCTTGGATAAGTCCGCTGCCCACCGCCCAGCGCATGGCAGGGACGGCGGAGGTATGTATTTGGTCGCCGTCGATGAAGCGGGTCAGGGGGTCGGCGTCCTGGGGGGCGCGGCCGCAGTAGACCGCCTCGTACTGGTAGAGCATACCGATGAGCTCCTGCCGGGTCATGGGGCGGTCGGGATCGAGGTCCTGCCCGGCCATGTTGTCCAGCAGACCGTGCTGCGCGGCCCAGGCGACGCATTCAGAGGGAGAGCGCAGCTCCTCCCCGCCGGACAGATCGTACAGACTCTGGGCCATCAGCGTACAGGACACCCGCTCCGCTTCGGGGAGCTGAACGGCGCTGTCGGCGAGAATTTTGTGCCAAGGGTTGTTTTCCCGGGGGTCGGTGGGGTCCCAGCCGTTGGCCTGCTCGTCGGATATGTAGCCGACCAGCGTTTCCGGCTTGCCCAGGGGGCCGGGGCTCCCCGCGTCGTCATAGACGGTGACCTTGGTGCCCTGGGCGCAGTTCTCATAGATCCACTTGGCATCAATGGTCTGAAGCCGGACACAGCCCAGAGAGGCCGGAGCGCCCAGTCCGTTGTACTCACTGGTGATCAGGGTGGAGGGGTCCTTCCTCGTATAGCATACGGAGTGGAAGAGGATATTCCCCCTGATCTGGGTGCAGTATTGTCCGTAGGAGTTGTCAAACATGTGGACCCAGGTCCACCGGCCTCCGATGGAGTAGGTGCCGGTGGGGGTGGCGTGGCCGCTGCGGCCGGTGGAGCAGACCATGGCCTTTACGGGGACGGTGTAGTACCCGCTGCCGTCCAGGCCGTACACGGTGACCGTGCTTTGGGCCCGGTTGACCATAATGTAGTAGGGCCTGCCGTTGCTTTTGGTGTGGTTTGCCGCGATGTAGCCCTCCTTGGGCTGGGCCGCCTGGGCGCTGGGGCACAGAAGGACCGCAGCGGCACACAGCGCCAGAAAGAGGCTGATGATTCGTTTCAAGGGGATACCTCCTACCATATCTTGTGTGTCGTGAAATGGCTTCCACAAGGAAAGCTATTTCATTATATATGGTTTTAGAGGAAAATGCAAGGGGAAACGAGGAGGCTTAGCAGAGGAACACGACCACCAGGAGCAGCCACAGCAGGAGCATGAGGGCGGCGACGTCGCCGGCCGGGTCGCCCGCCTCACACAGCCCGCCGCCGCAGACGGGGCACTGGGTTTCCAAGGTGTCGAAATCCTTGCCGCAGTTGTTGCAGTGTTTCATCATGAGCACCTCACACATCCTTTGACCCGTAGAAGTGCCGGGACAGCAGGAAGGACAGGGCCAGCAGGACCAGACCTGCCATGGCCGCGATTACGGGAACGGTGGCCACCTGTTCCATTGTGGGCGTCCCCAGGGTTTTGAGCCAGGCGATGCCCCCCAGGGGACCAAGAAAGACCGCGCCCAGCAGGACGATGACGCCGATCACGCCGTAGAACATCATCCGGGCCCGCTCTGAGCCAAACTTGTACAGCAGAGGCAGCATGACGGAATTTACCATCATACCCACCAGGAGCACAACGGCGCAGGTTACCAGATACTCCCCCAGGCCCTCCTCCATGCGGTCCATCAGGGTCAGCACTACCCCCAGCACGGCGGAGAACGCTGCGGAGCCCAGGCATAGCAGCAGGACGCAGGCGTACCGGGCGGCCACGGTTTTGGTGCGGCCCACCGGCAGGGCCAGGCCGTACACGTCCCAGTTACACTGCTTGTCGTAGGCAAACACGTTCATGGGCAGCATCGCCACCATGACCATGATGAACGCGCCCACAAAGGAGCCGGACCAGAACCCGGAAAACGCCACCGCCGCGTAGACGACAAGAATCAGCAGATAGCTGCGCAGGGTTTTGCGCAGAATGAGAAAGTCCTTCAAAATCAGCCCGGTCATGACTGTTCCCCCTTTACGATAAATACCATCAGCTCGTCCAGCGTCACCGGCTCCACCGTCAGGCGGGGATAGAGGCGCTTGAACTCGCTCTTGTGCCGGATGAGGGCCTCGGTGGAATACTGGCTTTTCCGGGTGGCCACGAGATAGCCCCGGTCGATCTGCTCCAGGTCCGCCCTGGCGCACACCAGCCGCCCGTAGCTCTCCAGCAGCTGGTCCTTTTCGTCGCACATCAGCAGCTTGCCCTGGTGGAGGTAGGCGATGTAGTCCGCCACCTTTTCCAGATCCGAGGTGATGTGGCTGGAAATCAGAATCGCGTGGTCGTCGTCGGAGATGAACTCCAGAAATTCGTCCAGAATCTCGTCCCGGACCACCGGGTCCAGGCCCGCCGTGGCCTCGTCCAGCAGCAGGAGCTTGGGCCTGTGGGCCAGCGCCGCCGCCAGGGACAGCTTCATCCGCATGCCTCGGGACAGCTCCTTGATGCTCTTGGCCCCGGCCACGCTGAATTTGTCCAGATAGCTCTGGAACAGGGCCTTGTCCCAGTCCTTGTATACCCGGCTGAGGACGCTGTTCACGTCCTTCACCCGCAGGTACTCGGAGAAAAAGCAGTCGTCCATGACGACGCCGATGTCCTCCTTGGCGTGGTCCGGGTCGGTGCCCAGCAGAGTGACCTGCCCGCCGCTGGGCTTAGCGATGCCCAGCATGGACTTGATGAGGGTGGACTTGCCCGCTCCGTTCTCCCCGATGAGGCCCAGGATGGAGCCGCCGGGGACGGTCAGGTCGATGGGACCTAAGGTGAAGGACTTATACTCTTTCACAAGCCCCTTGATTTCAATACAATTTGTCATAACTACTCCTCGCTATACAACGTGTTGAGCATTTCGGTGAGTTCTTCCAGGTCTACGGCTCCCGTCCGGGCGGCGTCCACCGCGTGGGACAGGTGCTCCTCAATCTGGCACAGCACGGCCTCCCGCCGGGTCTCTTGGTTTTGGGCCGCCACGAAGCAGCCCTTGCCGGGGACGGTGGTGAGAAAGCCCTCCCGCTCCAATTCTTCGTAGGCCCGTTTGGTGGTGATGACGGAGATGCGCAGGTCCCGGGCCAGCACCCGCATAGAGGGCAGAGCCTCACCCTGGGGCAGCGCGCCTGAAAGGATGAGCCCTTTCAGCTGGCGGACGATCTGCTCATAGATCGGCACGCCGGAGGAATTGCTGATGATGATGTCCATGGTACACCTCACAGGGAGACCGCTCGTCAGCGGCTCCGAAATATTGTATATATACGATATATACAGTATAGACGGTCTATGTACAGTTGTCAAGGGGGAACGCAAAAAAATTTTTGGCAAAAAAAGCGGCGCTTCCCGAACCAGGGAAGCGCCCAATAGCACCCAATAACAAAGAATAAACGATAAACGGAGGATGGATCCACCCGTTTGAGGCGCGGCTCATGGACCGCCCAGCGCCGACCGAGCCGGAGGCGAGACCCGGAACCCTCCTTTTTAGCGATGCTTGCCGGTAAAGAAGAGGGCTACGCACCCCGGACCCGTGTGGGCCCCAATCACAGGCCCAATGGAATTGATGATGATCTCCTTGGTGCCGTAGCGCTTTTTGATCTCATCCGCCACGAACCGGGCCTCATCAAGACAATCGCTGTTGCTGATAAACATGGTCTGAGAGGCGGGGTCCTCCGCCAGCTCCCCCACCTTGTCCACCAGGGCGGTAAGCGACGCCTTCCGCCCTCGAGCGGTGGTGACTTTGATGAGGTGCCCCTCGTTATCCACATGCATCACCGGCTTGATCTGAAGCATCGTCCCCACCACGGCGGTGGCGGCGGACACCCGCCCGCCCTTCTTCAAGAAAAACAGGTCGTTAACCGTAAACCAGTGGCACTGGCGCAATTTGTTCTCCTCCGCCCAGTCTCGGACCTCCTCAATGGACTTGCCCGCCTTTCGCAGCTGAGCGGCCTGATAGACGAACATCCCCTGTCCCAGAGAAGCGCACAGGGTATCGACCACAAAAATTTTGCGGTCGGGATGCTGCCCGGCCAAATCGTCCGCAGCGATCTGAAAGGAGTTGCAGGTGGCGGACAGCCCGGAGGAGAACGCCAGCACCAGCACGTCCTTCCCCTGCTTCAACACAGCTTCCATAGCGTCGGCGGCCTCGCCCACGTTGACGGCGTTGGTGGTGGCCATCAGGCCGTCCTTCTGCTTGCCGTAGAACTGGTCGGGGGACATCTCGCGGTTATCCGGATAATTCCGATAGGTCTTGCCGTCCATGATGAAGGACAGGGGGAGCACTTCCAGTTCCAGCTCCTTTACAATGCTGTCGGGCAGGTCGCAGGACGAATCGGTGATGATGATATAGTCGCTCATGGTTGTTGCCTCCAAATTTTGAAATATCATGAGACCAGCCCGGAAGACGGGCCGGAAATCACTTCTTCTTTTTCAGCAGGTCCTCATGCCCCGTGCGCTGGGCCAAAATCGCCAGGGCCTGGTGGCAGGCCAGCCCGTTGGCGTAGCTGCGCATGGCCAGGTCCAGCACCAGCTTGGGCAGGTCGTGGTCCGAGGTGTCCTCGTCAATGTGGGCGGCGGCGTCCGCCATGGCTTGGTCCAGATAGCTGCAGAAATACGCATACTGCCGGTCCGGCGAACGCATCTCGCGGCCCACGGTGGTGAGCACCTTCATCTCCCGCACGCTCATCACCTGCTTCAAAGCGGTGATGGCGGTGAGATACGCCAGGTGCTCCTGGCCGTATTTTTTGCCGTTGGCCCGCTCCAGCAGGCCATCCTTAATATAGTTGTTGATCATGGCGGAGGTGAGCGCGTCGCCGTCGCCGATGGAGATCATCTGCCGGGACAGATAGGACACCACCTGGTCCATGTACAGCGGGATATCGGGCAGCTTGTCCCAGCCGTCCGGACGCTGCTGGGCCAGCTGCTGTTTCAGTTCGGTCAGCTCCTCCATATGATCTCCTCCAATCTGATAGCTGAAATTATATCACATCATTTTGGAGACGTAAAGGGGAAAAACACAAAAAAGCCGCCCCCGAGAAACAGGGGCGGCTGGGCGAAAGGTTCGATTCAGTTTACGCTCAGGCGGGCCGACTCCACATAGGCCCGGTGGAGGAAGGTGACGATCTGACCCCGGCTGCACACCTCGCCCGGCCCGAAGGTGGTGTCGGTGGTGCCGTTGGTGACGCCGTTGGCCAGCGCCCAGTCCACAGCGGCGGCGTAGTCCGCGCCGGCGGGCACGTCGGTGAAGCCGCTGGCCTTGGCGGGGGCTCTGCCCAGGGCCTGCCAGATGTAGCTGACGGCGGTGGCGCGGGTGCAGGGCTTGGTGCGCTCAAAGGCGCCGTCGATCATGCCCTTCTGCTTGGCCCATTCCACGGCGGCGTCCATATCGGTGTCGTCGGCGGCGTGGCCCTCGCCTTGGGCGGCGCGGTAGAGGAAGGTCAGAATCTGGACCTGGGTGCAGTCCTGGCCGGGAGAGAAGGTGGTGTCGGAGGTGCCGTTGGTAATTTTGCCCGCTACGGCCCAGTTGACGGCGGCGGTGTAGAACTGCCCGGCGGGCACGTCGGTGAAGGAGGGAACGGAGACGGGGCCGGGGTCGGGCTGGGCCCGGTTGACGCTGATGGTGTAGGTGTTCGGCTGATGCTGGCCGAGGTCATCCGTGACCGTGATCTCAATGCGATTTTCGCCTGGGTTCAGACTTCGCACGCCGCCGCCCTGGATGGAGAAGCCCGGCTGTGCCGCCGCAGTCACGGTGATGCTGTCGATCTCGCCGGCCACATCGACATAGTACGTCCCAAAGAGGCTGGGACTGAAATTGGGCTGCAGCGTGCCGGAGCTGAGGGACAAAGCATTCAGGACAGGGGACCTGTCAACCATCACGGCGTATAGGTACGGGTTAGAACCTGCCAGCGGGATAGAGGGAAGGCCCTCCGAGGGGATAAAGCCGCAATCCGGCGCAAAGGAATAGCCGCTGTCCGGAATGACCGTGACCTGGGCCCAGTAACAGCCGGCCTTGCTGGCCGTGCCGCCGGTGACCGGCTCCATATCCTGAAACATCGGTCCGCCCTGCGTGGGCCAGTAGCGCCATTCCGTGTGCAAGATCACGTGAGGAGTTTTCGTTGTGGCCTGGGGCAGCGGGCTGCCTAAGTAAACGCCAAAGGAATTTAAATCGGCCTGCACCTGGGTGATTTGGAGGGAATCGGCCGCCAGGGCGGCCATGGGCAACAGGGACAGCGCCAGGCACAGGGCCAGGAGGATGGCTGGTATGCGTTTCTTCATATTGCTCTCTCCCTTTCAGAATTTTGGATGGGGAACATTTCTATTGTATCATGTTCCGGCAGAAAAGACAAGGGAAGGCGCGGAGAACGCAAAAAGCGGCCCAGCCGGGCCGCCTTTCCACTGCTATGCCCCCTCCGGCAGCTTCCCCAGCAGCAGCGCCGCCCCCGCCTGGGCCAGCAGCAGGTCAGGGGAGCAGCCGTCGCAGGGCAGAATCAGCTCCTGCCGCTCCACAGCGCGCCCGTCCAGGGAGATGAACTCCCGCTGCACCGCCACAGACGCCCGCTGCTCGTCCAGGCTGGACAGGGTCAGCGTGTTCCGGCTGGACGCGCCGTAGCTGAGCACCGTCCCCGCGGGCAGGGCGCGGGTCAGGGCGGACCGTCCGCCGGGGAGCAGGGCCGTGCGGCAGTTCAGCGCTCCCGCCCCCGCCCAGCCGGTGGCCCCAGGGGAGACGATCAAGAGGTCCAGGTTCAGCCCCGCCAGCAGCGCCGGGTGGCGGCAGGCCCGCACCAGGGCCCCTTGGACCGCCGCCTCCGCCAGACGGCTCACCCGCTCCGCCAGCCCCTCGTCCCGTTCCCAGACCCCGATCTGCCACATGGCCTACGCCTCCCTCTGTATGTACCGCGCCGAGGGATAGTGTGGCATTTGGGACGTATTTTATGCGCGGCCCCGCTCCCGGCGGTGGGTGAACAGCACATAGTTCACCACATTGCCCATGATGAGGATGTTGCCGCACAGGTACAGCCACACCAGCATGATGATCACCGAGGCCAGGGAGCCGTAGATGAGGTTGTATCGAGTGGAGTTGCCCATGAGCAGGGAGAAAATCATGGAGGCGGCGGCCAGAGCCGCCGACGCCGCCAGCGCGCCGGGGACCACCGGGGGCCGGGGCTTGTCCAAAGGCGCGGCGAAGCGGTACAAAAGCAGAATGAACAGGAACACCATGGCCAGAAGCAGGAGGTATTTCACCCACTGCCAGGTGCCGAAGCGCTCCACCAAGCCCTCCAGCTTCAGCGCCTGGCCCAGCAGGTGGAAAAACCAGTTGCCCGTGACCACCACCGCCAGGGATAGGTAGATGGTGGCCAGCAGCAGCACGGAGAACAAAACGCTGGCAATCAGCTGCCACAGCCCCCGGAAGGTGGCCCGGCCGTATAGCTCGCGCATGATGTTCATCAGCCCCCGCACGGCGGCGGAGGCGAACAGGATGGTCAAAAACGCCCCCGAGAGCAGCATGGCGGAGGACTGGTTGGTGTCGATATAGGTGAGATAGTCCTGGAAGATGGCCAGCACCCCCTCCGGCAGAAAGGGGTCGGCGTGGTCCACCAGGGTGGCCAGGTCCAGGTGCAGCTCGTTGACGAAGGCGGAGATGCAGATCATGATGGGGAAAAAGGTGAGGATGAGGAAATAGGCCAGCTCGGCGGCGGCCCGGCTGACGCATTTCGTAAAGTACACGTCCGCCACGTCCGCCACGAAGCGGATGGGCGGGTGGGCGCGCAGCAGCTTGTCCAGTTTCTGTTTCACGGGTCCGTCCCCCTCCGGTCATTTGGGACAGTATACCAGAAAACGGAGGAAAGGGCAATGAAAAAGAAGGTCGAAAACGGAGTCCCCGCAAAGCCGCTCCTTGGCTTTGTGGGGAGAGGAGGGGCAAGGGAGCAAACGTAGTTGAGCGGACTTTGCCCCGAGAGGTCACTCTAACAGCATCGTCAGCTCATCCACGGTCAGAGACGGGTTCAGCGCCATGCTGACGGCGTAGCCCAGCACTTTCCCCAGGTCGGCAACCCGGCTGTCCACCTCCCGGGGGGTGACGAAGAACGCCTCCCCGCCGGGCAGGCCGCTGCGGTCCGGGACGGGCCCGCCCGCCCGCTCCAGCAGGTCCAGGGCCAGGGTGGCGCCATCCACCACCGTGGGCACCCCCACGGTGAATACGGGCACCCCCAGGCTCTCCCGGTCCAGAGCGGAGCGGTGGTTGCCCACGCCGGAGCCGGGCACCACCCCCGCGTCGGACAGCTGCACCGTGCGGCACAGCCGGTCCAGGGAGCGGGAGGCCAGCGCGTCCACCGCGATGACGCAGGCGGGCCGGAGCCGCTGGGCCAGGGCCTGGGCCACCAGGCTGCTCTCCATGCCGGTGGAGGCCAGCACCCCCGGCGCGGCGGCGGCCACCGGGCGCAGGTCCCCGAAGTGCTCCGGCACCTGCTCCACCAGGTGGCGGGTGACCAGCAGGTGGTCCACCGCCAGAGGGCCGATCAGGTCGGGGGTCACCGCCCGGTTGCCCAGGCCCACCACCAGGGCGGGTCCATCCGCGGGCAGCAGCGGGCGCAGGGAGGCCGCCACCGCCTCCGCCGCCCGGCGGAAGGCGTCCTCCTCCCGGCGGAGCAGGCCGTCCAGCTCCAGGGTGTCGTAGGTGCCCTGGGGCTTGCCCAGGGCCTGGGCGGCCTCCGGGCTGGAGATGGTCACGGTGGTGACGGGAAAACCCTTCCGGGTCTCCTCCTCGGAGCGGACGCCGGGGAGAGCTGTGGCGTCCCCCGCCCCCTCACGCCAGAGCTGGTGGGACTCCACAGCCAAATCGGTGCGGCGCTGGGCCATTGAAACTCCTCCTTGCGATACCAGATGTTGTGGCTCATCGAGCCGGATGCTCCTATTTTCTGCCGGGAGAAAGTTTCTATGCGAAAAAACAAAAAAAGGTGTTGCAATTTTCTTTTTTTAATGTTAGAATACATATCTGCGACGGGAAACCGCAACCGGAAAATCAAAAAATATCGGAGGAGGTGTTTGGTTTGCCCAATATCAAGTCTGCCAAGAAGCGCGTCCTGGTCAATTCCGCCAAGGCCGCTCAGAACAAGGCGCAGAAGTCCGCCCTCAAGACCCACCTGAAGAAGTTTGAGGCCGCGGTGGCCGGCGGCAACCGCAGCGAGGCCGATGCCGCATATAAGGTGGCCGTCAAGGCCGTGGATCAGGCCGCCGCCAAGGGCCTGCTGCACAGCAACAACGCTGCCAACAAGAAGAGCGCCATGACCCTGAAGCTGAACAAGCTGGCGTAAAGAGATCTGCTGACAAAAACCGTCTGCTTTGCAGGCGGTTTTTTCGTTTAAGGAGGAGGACGCGATGGAGCGCTCATTTGCCTTGGTGGAGGCGGCGGTCTCCTGCGGCTCCCCCACCCGGGGGAGCGAGGGGGCCTTTGACGCGCTGGTGGAGGCCGGCCTGCCCAGCCTGTTCGGGGACGCCGCGCTGATGCCCATGGAAAAGCCGACTCCCTGCCAAACCTGGCCGGCGGGGCTGCGGCATCTGGGTACGGTAATGGAGGTCTGCCGCCGCCTGCGGCGGAACGTGCTGGACGCCCTGGGGCGGGGAGAGTACCCGGTGGTCATCGGCGGAGACCACTCCTGCGCCATGGGCACCCTGGCGGCGTTGGGGGAGTTCTATGGGGCGGAAAACCTGGCGGTGGTGTACGTGGACGCCCACACCGACATTAACACCGACCAAACCTCGGAGAGCGGCTGTATCCACGGCATGGACCTGGCCGCCGCCTGCGGGCTGTGCTGCGATGAGCTCACCGTGGGGAAAAATAAGGTGAACCTGCTGGGGAAGAACCTCCATTTCATCGGAGTCCGGAGCGTCGACCCGCCGGAGTACGGCGTGGTGGAACAGGCCGGGGCGCACCTCCACACCGCCCGGGAGGTCCAGGGGCGGGGAGTGGAGGCGGTTTTGGCGGAAATTCTGCCCGCCCTGGAGGGAAAACACGTCCACATCAGCTTCGACGTGGATGTGCTGGACCCGGCGGAGTTCACCGCCACCGGCTACAACATCCCGGAGGGGTTGACAATCCCGGAGGCGGAGCGGGTTTTATTGGCCGTGCTGGATACGGGACGGACCTGCTCTTTTGAGTGCGTGGAGTACAACCCCACCATGGACCGGTCGAAAAAGGATTTGAACACCTTAATGGGTATCCTCCGGACGGTTTCGGAGAAGCTGAAATAAAAACACCCTCTGCGGCTGCAGAGGGTGTTTTCCGGGCGGCAGTCGAAGGATCAATCGGCCAGCGCGGCGGTGATGATGGACATGGAGTAGACCTCCAGGGCGTTGCAGCCCCGGGACAGGTCGTTGATGGGGGCGTTCAGGCCCAGCAGGATGGGGCCGTAGGCGTCGAAATTGCCCATGCGCTGGGCGATCTTGTAGCCGATGTTGCCCGAGGAGATGTCGGGGAAGATGAAGGTGTTGGCCCGGCCCGCCACGCTGGACTTGGGGGCCTTCAAATGGCCCACGGTGGGGGACACGGCGGCGTCGAACTGGAACTCGCCGTCCACGGGGAAGTCCAGGTCCATACCCTGGAGCTTCTTGCAGGCGTTGCGCATCTTGTCCACCATGGGGCCCTTGCCGGAGCCCATGGTGGAGTAGCTGAGCATGGCAACCTTGGGCTCGGCGCCGAACCGGCGGGCGCAGGCGGCCACCTCCTGGGTGATCTCCACCAGGTCGTCCTCGGTGGGGTCGATGTTGATGGCGCAGTCGCCCATGGCCAGCACCTGGTTGCCGCCGGTGGCGAAGGGCCGCACCAGGATGAAGCAGGAGGACACGATCTTGTTGCCCGGCTTGGTCTTGATGAGCTGGAGGGCGGGGCGCACGGTGTCGGCGGTGGAGTAGGTGGCGCCGCCCAGCAGACAGTCGGCCTCCTTCATGGCCACCAGCATGGTGCCGAAATAGTTGCCCTGCTGGAGCGCCTCGCGGCACTGCTCCGCAGTCATCTTACCTTTGCGCAGCTCCACCATCTTGGCCACCATCTCGTCCATCTTTTCATAGGTGTGGGGCTGGAGGATGGTGACGCCCTTGACGTTGAGGCACTCCTCGTCCGCCACCTTGTAGATCTTCTCAGGGTCGCCGATGAGGATGGGGGTGAGGAAGGTGCCGGACAGCAGCCGGGCGGCGGCCTCCAGAATACGGGGGTCCTCGCCTTCGGTAAACACGATTTTCTTGGGGTTCTTTTTCAGCTTCTGAATCATCAGTCTGAACATGGGCTTTTTACCTCCAATTTGGGGCGGATGCGGGAGGCGCGTTTTCACACCATCCCAGGCCCGCTCAATTTTTGCATACGCTGTCATCTAATTTAACACTGTCCGCCGGCTTTTTCAAGAGGCATCTGGTCAAAACCACAAAAAAATACCGAATATTTTCTTTTACTTTGAGGCCCAATCAACTCTTTACAAAATGTATTCTCCCCGCTATACTATACTTACTGTGTTGCGGGGACGGCTGACGCGCCGTGCCCGGCAGGAAATGCTGAGGGGATTTCCGCGTACCCTTGGAGCGCCGCCACTGGCCCTTGCGTCCGTGTGTTCGTGTGTTCGTATGTCCGTGGTCCCACCAGCCTTTTCCTAATGAGAACATCGACTTTTGAAGCTACACTAGGAAAGGGGAAATCAGGATGACCAATCCCGATTTTGCACGAACCCTGTCCCTGCTGCGGCAGGAGAAGGGTATTTCCCAGCGGCAGGCCGCCAAGACGCTGGGCATCTCGCAGGCGCTGCTGTCCCACTACGAGAACGGAGCCCGGGAGCCGGGCTTGGTGTTTGTGGTGAAGGCCTGCGACTTTTACAACGTATCCGCCGACTTCCTGCTGGGGCGCACCCTCAGCCGGGACGGCACCACCATCCTGGACGCCGATACCCTGTACGACGTGTCCGACGAACGGGACAACGTGCTGCGCGGCTCGGTGCTGGCCACCTTGTCCAAAAAGCTGGTGGTGAACTCCGTGGGCCTGCTGTTCGATCTTCTCAGCAAGGTGGGCAATAAGAAGGCCATCCGGGCGGCGGCGAATTACCTATCCGGCACGGTGTACATCCTCTTCCGCCACCTGCACCGGGCCAGTGGCAACGAGAACACCGACTTTTTCAACATCCCGGAGGCGTGGTTCCTGGCGGGACTTCCCCGGGCGGATATGCTCATGAGCGAGGCGGAGTTCGTGGACGCCCTGGCCAACCCGGGGAAGGGAGCTCAGTTCCCGCCCCTGGACAATGACTCCATGAAGGCGGCCTACCCGGGGACCTACCAGTCTCTGCTCCAGATTGTACACACCTGCGGTGAGCGGCTCAACGGCGAGATGACCAGCCATTTGGAGAACACCCGCTGAAAAGAAGCGCGGAGCCGTTGTGAGCGGAGGGCGCTGTATGCCAGTGGCACAGTCCAGCGCCGGCCGAGCTGAAGGAGAGACCTTAGAACCGCGCCGCGAACAGGCGCGGCGTGACAAGAACCGAGGAAATTCTATGAACGTGCAAAGCCATCTGTTTGTGCTGGCCTACCTGCCCCCGGTGCTGGCGCTGTGGCGGGCGCTGGGCAAAAGGGCCGGACCGTCCGCCGCCCGGGTGTTTCTGCTGTGCGCCGGGGCGGTGTTCTGCGGCTGGGCGTCGCCCCTGTCCCTGCTGGTGCTGGGAGCGGAGGGGGCGGTCAGCTATTGGCTGGGCCGGCGCATTGCCCGGGACCGGTCCCGGGGAAAGCCCCTGCTGTGGGCAGGGGCATTATTCCTGCTGGCGGTGCTGGCGTTTTTCAAGTACACCGGTTTTCTGCTGTCCCTGACGCCGCTGGAGGGTTTTTCTTTCTTTACCCCTCCGGCCTGGCTGATGCCGCTGGGACTGTCCTTCGTCACCTTTCAGCAGATTTTGTGGCTGCGGGACTGCTATGATGGGGAGATCAGTGAGGATGTCTCCCCCCTGGATTATGCCTGCTGCCTCACCTTTTTTGCCACCGCCACCTGCGGGCCCATCACCCGGGTGGGAGAGCTGGCCCCACAGCTGCGCCGCCCCGATCCCTTCTCTTGGGATGATCTGGCGGCGGGGCTGTATTGCTTTGCCCTGGGGTTGGGCAAAAAGGTGCTGCTGGCGGGGATGTTCGCCAATGGAGCCAATTACGGCTATGACAACGCGGGAAGTTTGGCCCCCATGGATGCGGCATTGACCATTTTGTGCTATACCATGCAGATTTATTTTGACTTCTCCGGCTACTGCGACATGGCCTCCGGCATGGCCCGAATGATGGGCGTCAAACTGCCGGTGAACTTCAACAGCCCCTATCAGGCCCTGTCCGTGCGGGACTTCTGGGGCCGGTGGCACATCACACTGTCCGCTTTTTTCCGGCGGTGCGTCTATATTCCTCTGGGCGGGAACCGCCGGGGGACCGCCGTCACCTGCCGCAATATCATGATCGTGTTCCTGCTGTCTGGGCTGTGGCATGGGGCGGGCTGGGGCTTTCTCATCTGGGGCACCCTCCATGGGCTGGCCCAGGTGGCGGAGCGGCTTTTAAAGGGGAAGGTGTCCCTGCCCAAGCCCTTGGCCTGGGCGCTCACCTTTTTGTTCGTAAACATCGCCTGGGTGTTTTTCCGGGCGGAGAGCGTGGGCCAGGCTCTGACGCTGCTGAGCAGGCTGTTCCAGCCGAATTGGGGGCTGCCCGCCAAGGAGCTCGCCGCGGCGCTGCCCGTAAGCGCCGTCGGCAGCGCGCTCAATTACCTCCAATATATCATCCAGGAGGGGGGGCGGATTTTTATTTACTGGGCGCCGCTGCTGGTATTCCCGGCGGGGCTGGGACTGCTGGCCTGTCCGAATCCCGTCGCCCAGGCGGAGCGCTTTTCCCCCAAGGTGTGGAAGGCCCTGCTGGCGATCCTGTGCCTGATCGGGTCGGTGATGTTCTTCACCGGGGTGGACACCTTTATCTATGCGAACTTTTGAAGAGAGGTGGACGGCGCCTTGAAAGCAAAAACTTTTTTTCTTGCGGTGGTGGCCGGAGCGGTGCTGTGCCTGGGGATCTGTGTGCTGCTGCTGTCCAGAGAGGACCCCTTTTTCGTCATGAGAGGCATCGAAGAGGGGGAGACCGCCATGTTCGATAACCAGCGCTACCAGATGGCGGGGCTGATTCGCCACCAGGACTACACCCAAGTGGTGATGGGTACCTCCCTGGTGGCAAATTACCGCGCGTCCTGGTTCACGGAGGGGACAGGGGAAAAGACCCTGAAAATCACCTTCCCCGACGGCTGGATTTCCGAGTTTGACACCGCGCTGAAGCTGGCGTTCCGTACCCATCCCGACCTGGTCCGGGTGTATTTCTGCCTGGACCCCAATATCCTCATCCGGCCGGACAGCCAGCGCACGGTGGAGCTGCCCGATTACCTCTACAACCAGAACGTTCTGGACGATGTGGAGTATCTGCTGAACGCGGACACCTACCGGACCGCTTTGAGCAACTGGATGCACCGGCAGTCGGGCACCGGGGTGACGTTGGACGAGGCCTATGTGTGGGACGAGGGCTTTGTGTTCAGCAAAAAGACCGCCTTAGAGTGTTACACCCGGCCGGAGGTGTGCGGGGAGCCTGAACCCGGCGACGCGTTTATAGAGACGGCGTCGGAAAACCTGGATGTGGTGTGCGGCTGGGCCCAGGCCCATCCGGAGGTGCAGTTTGTCATCTGGTTCCCGCCCTACAGTATTCTATATTGGGATATGATGCTCCGGGAGGGCAAGGCGGACGCCATCCTGAACGCGGTGGAATATGCCTCCGAACGGCTGATGGAGCTGGATAATGTGGCGGTACACTGCTTTCTCCACTCGACCGCCCATGCCACCAACCTGAATTATTACACGGATCACATCCACTGCTCTTCCGAGGTGACGGCCTGGGAGGCCCAGAATCTGATGGACGGCCTGTGGCGGCTGAACCATGAGAACTGTCCCCTGCGGCTGGAGGAGCTGCGGGAGTATATCAAAAGCTATGACTATGAGGCGCTTCTTGCCTCATAAGTACGCTGAGTATTCAAACGGCGGCATGGCCCGCGGAGGTTAAACCATATGACCGACCAGTCAAAAATTAGAAATTTTTCCATCATTGCCCATATCGACCACGGCAAATCCACCCTGTCCGACCGGATGATCGAGATCTGCGGCGCGGTGGAG
The DNA here is from genome assembly GCA_949948775.1 of uncultured Oscillospiraceae bacterium. GTDB lineage: Bacteria > Bacillota > Clostridia > Oscillospirales > Oscillospiraceae > Enterenecus. The sequence goes on along the minus strand of CATLHC010000016.1, from coordinate 28,662 downwards.
CAGCGGCAGATGGAGTCCCAGCTGCTGGACAACATGGACTTGGAGCGGGAGCGGGGCATCACCATCAAGGCACGGGCGGTGCGCATGGACTACAAGGCCGCCGACGGGGAGACCTACTGCCTCAACCTCATCGACACCCCGGGCCACGTGGACTTCAACTACGAGGTGAGCCGGTCCCTGGCGGCCTGCGAGGGGGCGGTGCTGGTGGTGGACGCCGCCCAGGGGGTGGAGGCCCAGACCCTGGCCAACACCTACCTGGCCCTGGACCACGACCTGGAAATCCGCCCGGTGCTCAACAAGATCGACTTGCCCGCCGCCGACCCCCAGCGGGTGAAGCATGAGATTGAGGACATCATCGGTCTGCCCGCCCTAGACGCGCCGGAGATCTCCGCTAAACAGGGCATCAATATCCCGGCGGTGCTGGAGGACATCGTACACAACATCCCCGCCCCCTCCGGCGATCCGTCCGCCCCCCTGAAGGCCCTCATCTTTGACAGCCAGTACGATCCTTATCTGGGGGTCATTGTCTACTTCCGGGTGATGGAGGGGACCATCCGGCCGGGAATGCAGGTGAAGCTGATGGCATCCGGCGCCCAGTACACGGTGCTGGACTGCGGTTATCTGCGCCCTCTGGGCATGGAGAGCGCCAAGGAGCTGTCCGCCGGGGAGGTGGGTTGGTTCACCGCCTCCATCAAGACCGTCAAGGATACCCGGGTGGGCGACACCATCACCGAGTCGGCCCGGCCCACCGCCGAGCCTTTGCCCGGCTACCGCCCCGCCCAGGCCATGGTGTACTGCGGCGTGTACACCGAGGACGGCTCCAAGTACCCCGATCTGCGGGACGCGCTGGAGAAGCTCCAGCTCAACGACGCCTCCCTGTCCTTCGAGCCGGAGTCGTCCATCGCCCTGGGCTTTGGGTTCCGGTGTGGCTTTTTGGGAATGCTCCACATGGAGATCATCCAGGAGCGGCTGGAGCGGGAGTTTGATCTGGACCTGATCACCACATTACCGTCGGTAATTTATGAGGTGACAAAAACGGATGGGACTGTTGTGCGGGTGGACAATCCCCACAACTATCCCGATCCCGGCTCCATCAAGGAGGCGATGGAGCCCTACGCTAAGGTGTCCATTATCTCGCCCCCGGACTATGTGGGCAACATCATGCCGCTGTGTCAGGACCGCCGGGGAGAGTACAAGGACATGCAGTATCTAGATACCAATTTGGTGGAAATCCGGTATCTCATGCCGCTGAACGAGATTATCTATGACTTTTTCGACACCTTGAAGGCCAAAACCCGGGGCTACGCCTCCCTGGACTACGAGCTGGACGAGTACCGCCCCTCCGATTTGGTGAAGGTGGACCTGCTGCTCAACGGCGACCAGGTGGACGCGCTGTCCTTCATCGCCCACCGGGAGAAGGCATACAAGCGGGCGAGGCGGATTTGTGAAAAGCTGAAGGAGAATATCCCGCGTCAGATGTTTGAGGTGCCCATCCAGGCGGCCATCGGCGGCAAGGTCATCGCCCGGGAGACGCTAAAAGCGCTGCGCAAGGACGTGCTGGCCAAGTGCTACGGCGGCGACATCACCCGGAAAAAGAAGCTGCTGGAGAAGCAGAAGGAGGGCAAAAAGAAGATGCGCTCACTGGGCACGGTGCAGATGCCCACGGAGGCGTTTATGGCGGTGCTCAAGTTGGATGATGAGGGCTGAATATTTGGGAGCGTCCCGGAAGGGACGCTCCTATTTTTTCCATTTCAGAGGGGAAAAACGATCCTCTCCTCTTTTTTGCCGCGGAATTTCCAGAATCTGCAATCCGAGAGGAAAATTGATCCTGTGGACGATTGCTTCAGGGATAAGTTGTATAATATTGGATAAATATAGATAAATTTGTATATTTATGGGATAAATCAGGAAATAAGAGGAAAATAGGAGAGGATGGCTTATCCCGATTACACTCCGCTGGGAGGTTCCGAAAAAACGGCAAAAATAGACAAGGAGGAAACAAATCCAATGAGAAACTTGAAGAAGTTCCTCGCGCTGGTTCTGGCGATGGTCATGGCGTTCAGCCTGATGCTCACCGCCAGCGCCAAGGATGCCGTCAAGGATTGGGACGACAAGGATCAGGTGACCGAAGCGTTCACCGAGGCCGTCGATGTCCTGTCCGGCATGGGCGTGTTCCAGGGCGATGAGGAGGCCAATACCTTCCGCCCCGCCAGCAACATCACCCGCGGCGAGATGGCGGCCATCATCTACCGCCTGGCTACCGGCGATGTGAACACCGACAAGAAGGACCTGTACACCACCTATACTCCCTTCGAGGATGTGAGCGAGAACGACTGGTTCGCTCCCTATGTCGGCTACTGCTGGAATGCCGAAATTATCAAGGGCACCACCGCCACCACCTTCAACCCCTATGACAACGTCACCGGGTACGAGGTCCTGGCCATGGTCCTGCGCGCCATGGGCTACGACGCCAACGATGAGTTCACCGGCACCAACTGGACCATCCAGGTGTCCGCCGTATCCACGCAGCGCGACCTGCTCAAGGACGTGAAGTCCACCCATTACAACACCACCCTGCACCTGGCTTCCCGCCGTGACGTGGTGGCCTCCATCCTGTTCCAGGCCGCTCAGGCGGAGCGCGTGAAGTACACCCCCGCCTTCGGTTATCAGACCGGCGACCACACTGTGATCGGCTCCGATGATTACAACGTCTACACCCCGCTGGGCGAGCTGAACTTCGGCCTGACTCCGCTGAATCACGCCGTGATCGTGGGCAACCAGGATACCGGCGAGAAGGTCACCCGGGTCAGCGTGCCTGTGAACTATGCGGCCACCGGCCTGGTGTACGCCTACGGCAACGTGAAGTATGACGACCCGGACACTCCCGCCGCTTATAACCCGGTCACCTCCACGGATACCGACCGCCTGAACAACATCTACACCTTCAAGAACAGCAAGGTCCTGGGCAAGGAGATCCCCACCGCCGAGACCGGCCTGGACCTGTTCGCCCACGAGGTCAAGGTGTGGTACAACAAAGACGACAAGACCGACAAGACCGCTTACGCCATCCTGGAGTCTGATAAGGTCAAGACCGGCGTGATCAAGACCGATGAGGATCCCACCACGGGCACAAACGCTCTGAATGACCCCGCGAAGAAGCAGATCGATATGAAGGTGGGCAGCAGCGCCTTTGTTCCCAACGGGGACTTCGGCCGCTTCTACACCCTGGCCCGCACCAGCTTTAACGATAGTCCTGTCGATCTGTACTCCCTGATCGATAACGACGGCGACGGCACTGCCGACGTCATTATCCCGCTGAACATCCAGACCTCCCAGATCACCGCTGTTGACAATGTGAGCACTGTCAAGACTGTGACTGTGGTGGACAAGACCGATGCCACCGATTTCAGCGAGGACAACGACTCTACCAATGACTGCGACACCATCCAGCAGGACGCTCTGCTGCCCGGCTCTGCCAAGGCCCTGAAGGACTATGAGATGGGCATCCATGTCACCGGCACCAACGGCGACTGGAATACTGACCCTGCCCAGATGGGCAAAAACATTCTCCTCTCCGCGAACGGCGTTTCCACCGGAGACGGTGCTGGCGCTGCCGACGGCGAACTGGATGCCTTCAACCCCAGCGCAGTGACCACCGCTACTGATGAGAACCGCGCATACTACAAGCTGCACCCCGTGGATGACGTTATCACCGTCACCATCGCGGCTTACAACGCCAACAACGGCAAGCTGACCCTGGCCGATGGTTCCACGCTGGACCGGTCCAAGTTCTATGATACCGTCCAGGACGGCACCATCCCCCAGGCCGACCTCACCACCGCCACCGCCTGGCAGTACGGCGCTTACAAGGTGTGGCTGGACTACGAGGGCAAGTACCTGGGCGCCAAGCTGACCTACGACAACAGCTTCGTGTACGGCACCTACATGGATTACACCCAGGAGACCAGCTCCGGCGCGTTCAACTACTTCCTGACCGGCGTGACCCTGGAGGGTGAGAAGACCACCGTGCCCGTGGCCACCAAGACCTGGAACAACATCGGCTCCGGCCAGGTTGAGACCAACGACATCGGCGCCACCGACGGTCTGGACGTCCCCTACCGCACCGGCAACGCCATCAACAACGGTATCGGCGAGGGCATCTACAAGGGCTGGGTCGTCACTGACAAGAACGCCAGCGACCAGAACTACAACACCGTGGGTGTGATCAGGGGCACCGCAGCTGACTTCGGCGTGGCCGCCAACCCGGTCATCGGCAAGACCGAAGTGGCTCTGGGCGCGGTCCAGGTGGACGACGGCACTCCCGCCAACGGCCTGTACTGGACCAACGACACCAAGATCATCCTGGTGTCCGGCTACGGCACCTCCGACCTGAAGGTGACCACCTATGAGGGCATCGACGAGCTGACCGCCGGCTGCCGCTCCGTGGAGATCCGCTTCAACGCCGAGGCCAACGACCTTGAGCTGAGCCATATCAAGGGCGATACCCCGACCTACAACATGACCTATTACACCCGCAGCCCGTTCGTCTACGCTCAGACCGGCGATACCGGCTACAAGATGGATACCGTCATTCTGCCTGAGGCCGCCGTGGTGCGCTATGGCGCCAACAACCTGTACTACGTGGGCGATCCCACCCCGACTCTGGTCAATACCACCGGCGAGGGCGCGACTCAGTTCACCATGTATCAGGACGGCGTGAAGCAGAACGTCTGGGTCGAGGGTATCGTGCAAGACTTCGGTAAGACTGGTGCCGGCACTCTGTCCGCTGTTCAGATTCTGGACGACTACGACAACCGTCCCGGCGGCACCGGCTTCGCTACCAACGGCCATAAGTTCTGCGACCAGTTCTACTATCTGACTGCCACCGACAAGGTTACCAACGACGGCAGCACGATCTACAAGATCGACACCAGCGTGGCCGTTCCGATCAAGGGCGATGCTACCGCTTCCAATGACATCATTGCCCACGCTTCGTACACCGCCACGACCTACAGCTCTCAGGCTGGCAACTTCGTACAGGATGCCACCAGCACTTGGGCGACTGCGGTGCTGACCCAGGCCACGCTGAACGTGGCCAGCGCCAAGGTGGTCAACGTGAACCTGGACGAGAAGGGCGCCGACGATTCCGAGTGGCCCGGCATCACTGATCTGGGCACCTTGAACCAGGCCGGTTCCCTGGCTGCTTACGGCGGCGGCGCGACCCTGTACGTCAGTGCCATCGTGAACGCCGACAACCCGCTGGTCATTGACTACATCTACGTCAACTACCTGCAGAGCGCGACCTAATTTAAGGCCAGCAAACTATCCCAGCAAAAAAGGCCCCCGGGAAGTTCCCGGGGGCCTTTTCCTATCCTTGCTCAAATGAAAGCGGCATACATAAAGCGGTCGTATTGGGAGTTGATCCCGGAGGAGCCGGAGTCCGGCTTAATGATAAAGCCGTTTTCGATGATGCTGCCGTGCGAGGTGTCGGATTCGCAGATGAACGAGGACAGCTGTGTAGAACCCTTGCGGTGAAGGACGATGAGCTTCGGGGTGGCGTCCAGCTCGATGGTGTGCGTTGAGCCTCCGGCGTAGCTGCCCACGACAATCTTGTGGATCTCCAGGGCGGCAAGGCGTTCCTCCACCGCGGCGGCATCGGATTTGGTGTTCAGCGCCGCCTCCATTTTCCGTGCGTTCTCGTTCAGCGCGTCCGGCGAGAACACGTCGTCCTTTTCGATCAGGCTCAGCTTGTACTTCTCGGTTTGTTGCATTCTTCATACCTCCTCACGCCAGGAGGTATGACCCATAGGGTTTGCATGTTTTTGTGCACCGTAAAAATGACGGGAAATATTAAAAAACCGCCTAAATACAACGTTGCACCCGGAAATGGTCCTCCACCGCTCCCTGCTCCGACCAGGGCCGCCGGACCCCGTTCTCTTCGATGTACTCCTCGTGCCCCTTGCCCAGCAGGGCCACCACGTCGCCCTCCCTCGCCATCGACAGGGCGCGAAAGATGGCCGCGCGGCGGTCCGGAATGGTCTCGTGGGGCAGACCTCCCAGCTCTGCGGCGATGTCCGCGCAGATATCTTCCACGGACTCGGAGCGGGGGTTGTCGGCGGTGAGCACGGCGTAGTCCGCCCACCGGGCGGCGGAGCGGGCCATCTCGGTCCGGCGCAGCTTGGGGCGGTCGCCGCCCGCGCCAAATACGGTGAGGATGCGGTTTGGATGGTGCTCGGCCAGGGCGGAGAGGATGGCGTCGAAGCTGGCGCCGTTGTGGGCGTAGTCGATGACCACGGTGAAGGGTGCGGGCACGGGGACGGTCTGTGCCCGGCCGGGGACGCAGACGTGGGACAGACCGGCGCGGACGGCGCCGTCCGGAATACCCAGGGCGCGGCTGAGCGCGACGGCGGCCAAGGCGTCGGCGGCGTTAAAGACTCCGGGCAGGGGGACGGAATACGAATTCACACCCTCCACGGAGAGAAGCGAGGCGAGAGGACGGTCCGGGTCCGGCACGGCGCCCAAGGCGCGGACGTCGGCGTGTTCGCCGAAGCCAAAGGTGGAGACCGGCGCGCCGGCCGGGGCCTGCGCGGCCATGACGGGCCAGTTGGGGTCGTCGGCATTGCCTACGGCGGCCCGGCACTGGCGGAATAGGGCGGCCTTACAGGCGCGATATTCGGCGAAATCGGCGTGCTCCGCGCCGCCGATGTGGTCCGGGGAGAGGTTCAGAAATAGTCCTGCGGCAAAGGTGAGGCCGCGAACCCGTTTCAGCTTCATGGCCTGGGAGGAGACCTCCATCACCACGTGAGTACAGCCCACGTCCGCCATTTGCCGCAGGGTGCGGTGGAGGGCAATGGGTTCCGGCGTGGTGTTGCGGGCGTCGGACAGTTTTTTGAGGCCGATATACGCGCCCAGAGTGCCGATCATGCCGGTTTTGCAGCCCGCAGCGGTGAGAATGTCCCGGAGCATGTGGGCGGTGGTGGTTTTGCCCTTGGTGCCGGTGACGGCGATGAGGGCGAGGGCCGTTTCCGGATGGCCGTAGAACTCTGCGGCCAGCGGGGCCAGAGCGGCGCGGGGATCGTCCACTGCCGCGCCGGGGACGCCCTCGGGCAGAGGAGGGCGGCACAGCACGGCGGCGGCGCCGCGCTCCAGGGCGTCGGGAATGTGGGAGTGGCCGTCGGTGTTGGCTCCCTCCATGGCCACGAACAATGCACCCGGCACAACTTCGCGGGAGTCGCAGGTCAGGGCGGTGATCTCAGCCTCTTGCGGGCATCCCGCCCCGACGGCGGACAGCATCTGGGACAGCTTCATGGGGAAAACTCCTTTTCGGTTTTCCCCAATCTATGGTTTTGGGCAAAAAAATGTCCCTCCTGCCGGACAGGGGGGTGTGGTTTTCAATATCTTGTGAAAAAATAAAGAAAAGATTCCCTCCCAAATTTTTGGAAGAGAATCTTTATTATGAGTGAATTAATTATAGATGTGGATAAACGAAAAGTAAGACAGTTGTAGCGAATTGCGCCTAAATGATTTTGCTTGAAAGCGCTTCATAGCGTGTATAATTCAAAAGTACGCCTAATTACCCCCAGCGCAATTGTTACACGGGTCTGTCTTCCCTGCGTTCAAAGCCTCTTGCAATGTTCCTTGATTTACATTTCTTGAATTGGAGAGAGAGGGACAATTTCGGTTAAAGTGGTAGCTTCTCCCTCCGTTCGTCCAGTATGCTGTGCGGTTGAGGTCACCGGTTATTTCGTTTGTGATACTGCTATCACCCCAGCTCTCTGTACTCCCACCTTGCTGTCCGCCCGACTGCGTTGGGGTCTGTGTCTGCCGCACAGGCGGAGCCGTTGGGTTCAAAGACACAGCCGGCGTACCGGGGACAACATCAGAAGACGTTTGCACGGACTCTGGTGTGCTCGTGTCGTCCGGGATAAATGATTCCACGGGTTCAGTTGTTGGAGCCTGTGTGGGTGCTCTGGAGGGCAGCGTGCCATAATAGGATGGCCGTGCGGATGGGGTATCTGTTGTCACGCGCCGCCCGGAATCCGGGAACATGATGGAGCCGGCCACGGCCACAATGGTCATAAATAGAACACTGCCGCCCAGCGCGGCAAGGATGGCAAGCGCAATGTCGGAACCTGCCATAAGCCGCGTTCTCTTTTTATCTTTTCGTGCCATGTGGTATCCCCTTTTCTGTTTACCATACGGAAAATATTGGCGGGGCTTTCATCAAAAGATTCTATTTACAAAATATCACGCTATTCGCAATATGTCCACTACAGTATGCAAAAATGTCCCTCCCGTTTAACGAGAGGGACACGTTGCCGTTTATTCGGATGTTTCCGTCTGACGGAGCAGCTCGTCCACCGACAGGCCGTAGAGCTTGGCCAGGGCCATCAGGTTGGCGGTGCTGGGTTCCGAAGCGCCGTTCTCCCACTTGCTGACCGCTTGACGGCTGACGCCCAGGGCCTCGGCCACGTACTCCTGGGTAAAGCTTCGGGCGGTGCGGTGGGCTTTCAGGGCCTCGCCCAGACTCTTGGTCTGCCCTGGGGAGCCGGACCGATCCGCGCTGGAGCGCAGGTACTTTCGCAGAGCGCGGATGACTAGGACAATAAAGTAGATGAAAAGGACCCAAAGTGCGATGAAGATGAGCAGCGCGGGGATGACTGCGATGGGTGCTCTTGCCATGGTATTACCTCCTTTTGATGGCCTCATCTTATCAAAAAGTCCCGGTTGCGTCCACCAAATATCGGGCAACTATCGGTTGCGCGGCCATAGTGGGCCGCCGAATGACATAATAATGTCAAATCGGAGGAGTATTCGGCTGGACTCAGGGGCGGCCGGTTGGGGATTGCGGTGTTCCCGACAGGCGCTTTGGGACGGCCAAAAATTCCCCAAAACATTGCCCGCCCCCGAGATAAAAAAGCGGCTTTGGCAGACGTTTGCACAGCGCAGGAAGCTTTTGATATTAGAGAATATATAGGCTATACTCATGGTCAGCGGGGCGTCGGTCCTGAAATTTTTCCGACGGAGGGAAGCTTTTATGCGATTCATAGAAAATAAAAAACTTGCCGCACGGATCGGAGTCATTACAACTGTCATCACTCTGATCGGGATGACACTGCTTTAGCTGGTGGTCTACAAGTACCTGAGGGACCGCGGCTGGGTCTTTATGGTTCGGGACAACGCCGCGGAGGTGTATGCCGCCGTGACGACCGTGCGCGTTGCTGTGCGCGGCCATGGCCGCTGCCGTCATCTTGATTACGCTTTTGATGCTGCGCCGCGAGGGCAGGGACCTGATGACGGTGGAACGGGCCATTGGCCGCCTGGGAGAGTTGAATTTCTCCGCCGACCAAGAGCCGGAGCCTTTCTATAGCCGGGCGGATGAGATCGGCATGATTGCCCAAACCACCCACCGGGTCTGCGGCTGCCTGTGAAAGACCATCGACGGTGTGGACCGCATTCTGGGTGAGATGGCCGATGGCAATCTCATCAGCCGTTTTCGCGTTTGAGAAACGGTTCTGCAGCCGCGCTGACTGTATGGGCCGGTGTGGCCGGCATTAAAAGTGCCGCGTTTTCCCGGATTGATGCCTGCAAGACGAGGACGAGGGTTTACTTTGCGGAACAGGAACACACGCCGATTTGCCCGAAACACAGGGCCAGGGAGCAGCCTCCCTGGCCCTGGTGTTTTCCCTTTCGACGGTTGACAACGCCTTACAAAGCTTCCCGCGATTTCTGGGGCGTATCGGCTGCGGGGAGGAATACAAAAGACCCTTGACTTTCAGCCGCGCTTTGAAGCGTCCCACTCCCGCAGAAACGCCTGGGCATACTCCACGTCCGACGGCGTGTCGATATACTCCAGTCCCCGTTTCTGCCGGGTCTCCGCCCCCTTGCCGGTGATGAGAATGACGGAGGGCCGGTCGCAGCTCAGCACCGCCCGGCGGATGGCCTCCCCCCGGTTGGGCTGAATCTCACAGGTACAGGCCACGTGGGAAGCGATCTCCCGGCAGATGGACACCGTGTCCTCCTCGCCGGAGTCCTCCTCGGTGAGCACCACCAAATCGGAATACTGCCCGGACACCTCGCCCAGGTCCCGGCGGCGGTCAAAGGCTTTTTTTCCGGGACAGCCGAACACGGTGACGATCCGCCGGCCGGGGTACTCCTGTTGGACGGAGCGGAACAGGGTCTCAAAGCTCATGCGGTTGTGCGCGTAATCCACAATGGCGGTGACTTCCCCGTTTTGGCTGGCGTACACCTCCATCCGGCCGGGTACCCGCGCCTTAGCCAGCCCTGCCTGGACGGCATCCAAGGGGATATTCAGCCCCCGGCACAGGGCGATGGCGGCCAGGGCGTTGTCCACATTGAACAACCCCGGCATGGTCAGCCGGTACTGACCGGAGAGCTGGGCGGCGTCCACCCCAAAAAGGATCTCCTCCCCCACCTTGCGCACGTCGCGGCCGTACACCGAGGCGGAGGGGTTGTGCCGGGAAAAGGTGAACACGGCGGGACAGGCAGATCGGGCGGCGTCCAGGGCTTCGGCGGCGTGGCCGCAGTCCAGATTGACGCAGGACAGGCCGGCCTGGGCGAAAATTTTCAGTTTGGAGTGGAAATAGTCCGCAAAGTCCGGGTGCTCGATGGGGGAGATGTGGTCCGTCCCGATATTCAAAAAGGCGGCGGCGGCGAATGTCGTCCCCAGAGTGCGGTGGTACTTCAGCGCCTGGGAGGACACCTCCATCACCAGGTACTCCATGCCGGAGGCCAAGGCGTGGGCGAAATGCTGCTGGAGCTCCAAGGGTTCCGGGGTGGTGAGGTGGGACTCGAACCGATCCACCCCGTCCCAGGTGTCGATGGACGAGATCACCCCGCAGGTCTGCCCCCTGGGGGTCAGGTACTCGTCCAGGATATATTTCAAATAGTAGGCGGTGGACGACTTGCCCTTGGTGCCGGTGATGCCCACCACCTTCAGCTTTTGGGAGGGGTCGCTGTAGTATTTCACCGCCAGCGGGGCGATGACCTGCCGCATATCGCGGACCAGAATGCAGGGCAGGTCCACCCCTGGGTAAGAAATCTCGCTGACGTAGGCAAAGGCCCCCCGCCGGGCGGCGTCGGCCAGATAGTCCGGCTTAAAATGGGTCCCTTTACACAGAAAAAGGGTGCCGGGGACCGTGTCCTGGGAGTTGTAGGACACCAGCTCCACCGTCCGCTCCCGCTCCAGCCCGTACGGCAGGGGGGCGGCCAGTTGGCCCAGCTTGTCCAGCAGCCGGACGTATTCCTCCAAAGGATACAGCGTCAAATCCATGGATAAAACCTCCGCGAATCAAATGGTGCGCAGGGGATAGCCGCACATCTCCACCGCCCGCTCCGCCATCACCATCATGGCGTCCACATAGAAGGGGGGCAGGGCGTGGTAGGTGGAGAACACCGACAGCTCGGTGCAGGCCAAAATGGCGCAGTCGCACCCGGCCCGGCGGACGGCCCGGTCGATCTTGGCAAATTTGTCCCGGCTGCCCGTCTCCCCCTGCTTGATCTCGTCATAGATGATGGACATCACAAGCTTTTGGGTGTCCGGGTCGGGGGACACCGCCTCCAGCCCCACTGCGGCGCACTCTTTTTGATACAGCCCCGTCCAGATGGTGCCGTCGGTGGCCAGGATGCCGGGGCGCTTTTTCCCCTGGGCGGCCAGCGCCTTTGCCGTCTCCCGCAGCATGTGGATGATGGGCACGCCGATCTCCTCCTGGAGCCGGTCGGCAAAGTAGTGGGAGGTATTGCAGGGGATAGCCAGGGCGGTGCAGCCGCAGCTCTCCAGCATTTTCGCGTCCTTGAGCAGCCGCCGGTACAGCCCCTCGGTATCCCCGGAGAGAATGGCGGCGGTGCGGTCGGGGATGACGGTGTCGGACAGGATGAGGGCGGGCAGGTGGTCCTGGTCTCGGACGGCGTCAGTGCGGTCCAGCACGAACTGGTAGAATACCTGGGTGGCCTGGGGACCCATGCCGCCTAATACCCCCAGCTTAGCTTCTTGTTTCATCGATTCTCCTCTGGTTTCACACAGTATTTGCGGAAACGCACATAGTTTCCGACGTGGTTCTTCCAAATGCGCCAAATGCGCTTGGGTGTGTAATCCGGGCGGTACTCCATGGAGTGGTGGTCCGCCCCTGCTTGAAACAGGGCCTTCATCTCCTGATGGTAGCGCTTGGGGATGAACTCATAGGCCAGCCCCCGAGGGATCATCCGCCAGATGGAGCGGTTGCTGGTGATGGTCAGGGGCATATCCCGGCCTTCGATGAGGTCGTCCACCAGGTACTGGGCGATATTGTGCCCCGCGCCGGTGACGTAATAGTTGCTGCGCCCCTGCCGGGTGTTGATCTCAAAGGCCTTGTACTTCCCGTCCCGGCGGTCGTACTTGATGTCGAAATTGGAGAAGCCCACATATCCCAGGTCCTCCAGCATGCGGCGGATTTTGTCGCACAGGGTCCGGTCGTGCTCGGTGATGATGACGGCGTGGTTGCCGATGCCGTGGGGGGAGTGCTCCTCCAGCAGCACATGGCCCAGGCACATCAGCTTTACCCCGCCGCGGGTGTCGGAGTAGTTGGTGAGCACCCGCATGTAGGTGTCGTCCCCGGGGATAAACTCCTGGAGGATCATTTTGCCGGGGTAGCCCGCGGCGTACACCTCATCCAAGGCGGCCAGCAGCTCCTCCCAGGACTGGCAGATGTACACCTTTTTCAGCTCCCGGTGTCCGGTAGCCCAGTAGGCCACCCCGTCGGCGGGCTTGGCCACGTAGGGGGCCCCCCAGGGCAGCTTAAATTCGTGACCCATCTCCCCGGAATACACGAAGGTGGCGGGGTGGTCGATGCCATACTGGTCGCACAGGGCGTAGAACTGCTCCTTGTCGGTGAGACGGTCCAGCATCTCGCCGCTGATATAGTTGCACTTCACGTTTGCGGGGAACTGGTCCTTCAGGTGGGCACACAGCTTGACGTAGCTGTCGCCGCAGCCGATGACCAGCACCGTCTTGTCCGAAAACTCCGCCGCCACGTCCCTCACATTCCGCAGGAAGGCGGCGGCGTCCTCGTTGTCCGGGCAGGCCCGGTAATCGATGATGGCGCTGAAGGCGCAGGGAAAGGTGGCGGCGAACTTGCCGAAGGCGACGCTTTTGACGCCGTAAGCCTCGTGAAAGGCCCGGGCCACGCTGTACACATTGATATCGCCGCCGAACAGCAGCGGCTGGAACATACACTCTGACACGTAAAATCAAGCTCCTTTTATCATAAACGAACGAACGGTCCACCACTGAGGCGCAGAGCAATAGACCTGCTCCGTCTCAATGACCAGACGCCGGCGGCAGCACAACTAAAAGCATCAGCGTCGAAAGCCGCACGCGCCGGAAGGGTCCACATCTGTCTGCCGTATCGGGCGCCCCCGTAAAGGGGGTACATAGGGGGGTACGCCCCCCTATGCGCGCTCTTTGGTTACTTTCTCTCGCGTGAGAGAAAGTAACCCCCCGGAGGGCTGGGGTCAGCCCCCGGCCCGCTTGACCAGAAATACTCCGGGGATCTGGGACAGCTTGTTGATGACCCCCTTCAGCTCCTTCTGGTCCCTGACGGCCAGCTCCAGATAGATCATGGCGTAGCCGTCGGGCTGGCTGCGGGCGGACAGGTTGTTGACCTTCACCTTCACCGCGGATAGGGCCATAGCCACGTCCAGGGCCAGCCCGTCCCGGTCCTTGGCGGAGATCTCGATGGAGGTGCGGTAGCCCTCGGCCCCCACCGCGTTCTCCGCCCAGGACACCTTGACCCAGCGGCCCTCCTCCTCCGGCTTGCGGCGGGCGGGGTCGGCGTTGGGGCAGTCCTGCCGGTGGATGGACACCCCGTAACCCTTGGTGATGAAGCCCACCACCGGGTCCCCGGGCACGGGGGTGCAGCACTTGGAGAACTTCACCATACAGTTGTCCAGCCCGGCCACGATGATGCCGCTGTTGGACCTGCGGGGGGTGAGAATGGAGTCCTTGGGGGTGGAGGGATACACCGTCTCTCCGGTGGACGCTGCGGCCTGAATGGCCTCGGCTTCCGCCCGCTGGCGCTCCATACGGCCCAGGCGGGTCATCTCCTCCTTGATGCGTCCGGCGGCCTTCTGGGCGGACAGCCCGCCGTAGCCGATGGCGGCGTACAGCTCGTCCAGCTGGCCGCAGCGCACCCGCTTGAGCAGGATTTCCAACAGGTCGGGGTTGGCGGTGATGGCGCCCAGAGACAGCCCCATATGCTTCAGCTCAGACTCGAACATGGACCGGCCGGTGGCGATGTTCTCCTCCCGGCGCTCCTTTTTGAACCACTGGCGGATTTTGTTGCGGGCCTCGTTGGACTTGCAGATTTTCATCCAGTCCCGGCTGGGGCCCTTGGCGGACTTGGAGGTGATGATCTCCACGATATCGCCGTTTTTCAGCGGCGTCTCAAAGGTGACGATGCGCCCGTTTACCCGCGCCCCCGTCATGGAGTTGCCGATGGCGGAGTGGATGGAATAGGCAAAGTCAATGGGAGTGGCCCCGGCGGGCAGGCTCTTCACGTCCCCGTTGGGGGTGAACACAAACACCTCGTCGGCGAACATATCCACCCGCAGCGTGCGGACAAACTCATCCGGGTCGGTGTCCTGCTGGCTCTCCAGCAGCTTGCGCACCCACTCGAAGTCCCGCTCGGTGCCCAGCTTCTGATTGGCCAGCCCCTGCTTGTACTTCCAGTGGGCGGCCACGCCGTACTCGGCGGTCTGGTGCATCTCCCAGGTGCGGATCTGCACCTCGAAGGGGATGCCCTCCCTGCCCACCACGGTGGTGTGCAGGGACTGGTAGCCGTTGGGCTTGGGCGTGCCGATATAGTCCTTGAACCGGCCCAGCACCGGCTTGAACATATCGTGGACACAGCCCAGCACGTTGTAGCAGGCGGGAATGTCCTCCACGATCACCCGGAAGGCATACAGGTCGAAGATCTCGTTGAGCGTCTTGCCCTGGGAATACATCTTGCGGTAGATGGAGTAGATGTGCTTCAGCCGCCCGTAGACCTTGCACTGGACGCCCTCGTCGGCCAGCCGCTGCTGAATGTGGGCCTGCATGTTGTCCACGAAGCCCGCGTGGAGGGCGGTAATGCTGTTCAGCTCCGCCTTCACGTCGTGAAAGCCCACCGGGTCCAGGTACTCCAAGGACAGGTCCTCCAGCTCCCACTTGAGCTTCTGCATGCCCAGGCGGTGGGCGATGGGGGCGTACACCTCCATGGTCTCCAGGGCCTTTTCCTTCTGCTTGTGGTCGGACTGGTACTGCAGCGTGCGCATGTTGTGCAGCCGGTCGCACAGTTTGATGAGGATCACCCGCACGTCCTTGGCCATGGCCATGAACATCTTGCGCAGGTTCTCCATCTGCTCGTCCTCGCGGGAGGTGTATTGCATCCTTGTCAGCTTGGTGACGCCCTCCACCAGCTCGGCCACCTGGGGGCCGAACAGCCGGGCGATCTCGTCGTGGGTGGAGTCGGTGTCCTCGATGCAGTCGTGGAGCAGGGCGGCGATGACGGAGTCCCGGTCCAGGTCCAGCTCGTTGACGATCTCCGCCACGGCGATGGGGTGGATGATATAGGGTTCCCCGCTTTTGCGCAGCTGGGACCCGTGGTGCTCGTTGGCGTATTCAAAGGCGGCGCGGATCTGGTCCACGTCCGCGTGGGGATGCGTGGTCAGAATCGACCGCTCCAATTCCTCGTATCTCTCATGTGCCAGGTCCATAAGCAGAACCCTCCTTGGGCGTTCCGCCCAGTCAAATCTGTCATTCCTCTTGCAGGAACAGCCGGAGCTGCCGCATCATCGCGGCCTGCTCCAGATCCACTTTATTCTCCGGGCGGCACAGGTGAAGCTGGTCCCGCTCCAGCCGGATCAGCCCCCGGTCCCCCATGACATGGAGGCACACCAGTGTGCGACCGTAGGCGCACCGCCCGTCGGGCTGCCGTGCGGCCTGGCGCAGCAGGGAGGGACCCGCGTCCATCCAGCCCCCCACGCAGTTGTGCTCCAAAAACCGCCAAAGCCGGGCGAAATCCTGCCGGGAGGGAAGCAGCAGCCCCGCCTCCCACCGGGAGAGCAGCTCCCCCTCCTTCAGCCGCTGGAACAGCTCCTGTTCCAGCTGGGCTCGGGTGGGGGCGGCGCGCAGGTCGCACAGCTGAAGCTGTACGGTGCGGTTCCCCCGAAACTCGTTGATCTGCGGGGTGAAGAGCACGTCCAGCCGCTCCCCGGTGGACACGCCGCAGGCGGCGGCGTTGGCGGAGAAGAAAATGGCGTCCAGCACCACACCGTCCCGGCGCAGCTTCATTTTCAGGTGCCGCCCGCCGCCCACGTCGCAGCAGGACAGTACCAGAGCGCCCCGCAGCAGCAGCACCGGCTTGGGGTTGCCCGCGCCGAAAGGCTCCAGGTCGGACAGGGACTCCACCTGGGCGGCGGTGAGCTGGGCGCAGTGCTCCACCTCCGCGTCCACGTCGATGGCGGACTCCATGGGCGCCCCGCCGGTGCGCAGGGTCACCAGGCGGCAGACGGTATCCCGGAAGGCGGGGATGTTCTCCTCCAGAATGGTGAAGCCCGCAGCCATCTCGTGGCCGCCGTAGCCCTCCAGCAGACCGCTGCACCGCTCCAGCGCGGCAAACAGGTTGAAGCCGCCGAAGGACCGGCAGGAGCCCTTACCCTGGCCGTTTTCCAGGCAGATCATAAAGGCGGGGCAGGAATATTTCTCCGCCAGCCGGGAGGCCACGATGCCCACCACCCCCTGGTGCCAGCCCTCGCCTGCCAGCACGATGGCCGGGGAGGCCAGCTGGGGCTGGGACTCCAGCAGGGCGGCGCACTGTTCATAGATCTCCAGCTCAATGGCCTGCCGCTCCCGGTTCAGGCGGCACAGGGTGTGGGCCAGGGCCTCGCCCCGCTCCTCGTCCCGGGTGAGCAGCAGCTCCAGGGCCACCATGGCCTGTTCCATCCGTCCGGCGGCGTTGATCCGGGGGGCCAGGCCGTAGCCGATGGTGACGGCGGTGGGGGCCGCGTCCGGCTCCAGCCCCGCCTCCCGCAGCAGGGCGCGCAGGCCGGGGCGGCGGGTTTTGCCCAGCAGCTCCAGCCCCACGCGGACCAGGGTGCGGTTTTCGTCGGTGAGCTTCATCACGTCGGCCACGGTGCCGATGGCGGCCAGCTCGCCGAAGCGGAGGAAAATTCCCTCCCGGTCCTGGGGCGGAACCAGGGCCTGGGCCATCTTCAGCGCCACGCCCACTCCGGCCAGCTCCGGGAAGGGGTAGGCGCAGTCCTCCCGCCGGGGGTCCACCACGGCCACCGCGTCAGGGAGCTTGTTCTTGCAGTGGTGGTGGTCGGTGACCACCACATCCACCCCCAGCGAGCGGGCGAATTGCACTTCATTTGCCGCGGTGATGCCGCAGTCCACCGTGACGATGAGGCGCACCCCCTGCTCCGACAGCCTGGCGATGGCCCTGGGGTTCAGCCCATAGCCCTCTTCGGTGCGGTCGGGGATATAGCTGATCACCTCGCCCCCCTGACAGGCCAGGGCCTCGGTGAGCAGGCAGGTGGAGGTGATGCCGTCCACGTCGTAGTCGCCGTAGACGCAGATCAGTTCGCGGGCGTCCAGGGCGCGGCGGACGCGCTCCACGGCCTTGTCCATGTCCTTGAGGAGAAAGGGATCGTGGAGCCGCTCCGGCCCGCTGGAGAGGAACCGGGCGGCCTGTTCCGGATCCTCCACCCCCCGGGCGGACAGGATGGCGGCGCACAGAGGGGACAGGCCCGCTCCCTCCAGCGCCCGCCGGGCGGGCGGCGCTGCGGGACGGCGCAGCTCCCAGCGCTGGTATTTCATGTGCCATCCCTCCTCACCAGATGTTCGCCTCAGGGCATTGTTTCCAATATAACAATCTATTATATCAAATCCTCCACTCTATTTCAACAGTGAAAAAAGACAGGCCGTCCGCGCGGACGGCCTGTCTTTTCCGGTACACGGAGTCAGAAGGGCAGCAGCCCCAGATGCTCCAGCAGGATTTTCAACCCGATGAGGATCAGCACCGCCCCGCCGAACAGCTCGGCCTTGGACTTGTACCGTGTGCCGAACACATTGCCCACCTTTACCCCCACGGCGGAGATCAGGAAGGTGCACACTCCAATAAGGGTGACGGCGGGGAGAATGTCCACCCGCAAAAAGGCGAAGGTGACCCCTACGGCCAGCGCGTCGATGGAGGTGGCCACCGCCAGCAGCAGCATGGTCAGGGGGGCCAGGGAGGGATCGCAGTCCTCCTCCTCTTTGCCCAGGGCCTCCCGGATCATGTTGCCGCCGATGAGGGCCAACAGGACAAAGGCGATCCAGTGGTCCACAGCGGCGATTTTGTCGGCAAAGGACGCCCCCAGCAGCCAGCCAACGGCGGGCATCAGCGCCTGGAAGGCCCCGAACCACAGCCCCACGATGACGGCGTGCCGGGGCATCAGCCCCCGGATGGACAGCCCCTTGCAGACGGACACGGCAAAGGCGTCCATGGACAGCCCCACGGCCAAAAACAGCAGCCCAGCAAATCCCATGATATATCATCCCTTCCCATTTGTTTGAAGGTATGCGGGAGAATAAAAAAAGAGACTATACCCGCACCCATGCGGATAAGTCTCGTCATCTCGTCGGGGCAGGCTTCATATCCCTCGCTTCCGCCTGCGGCGAAAGTCCGGCCGTTACGCTGCCCCTCCTTTCCCCGAGAAACCCGCTTCGCTGGGCTTTCGCGGGGGCCCCGTGTTGTTGGGGCGTCACAGCCAGGCGGGTATCCCGCCAGTATGTTGACTGTGCTGCGGGACCCCATTTGCGCGTCCCGCCGACTACTCCCTTATCAATGTGCGTATTTTAACCGGACAGAGGGCGGTTAGTCAATCACAACCTTCCGAAGCCGCCCTGTTTTGGTGCATCTTGGGGGAAGTGTCAAAGGATCTTTTAAATAAACCTTGAATTTTTCCCTGGAACGGTTGCGCTCCGGGCGGGAAAAGTATAATATTTAATTATTCGGAAACAGAACGGAAATCCTGCGTCAACACAGCGCCGCTATGATATGGCCGAATCCGGCCGGCAGGCTTTCCGAGATGGGGAGGAACCACATGAGTTACATATCCTTTGAAAACGTCAAAAAAGAATACAAAATGGGCGAGGTCATCATCAAGGCGGTGGACGGCGTGGACTTCACCATTGAAAAAGGGGAGTTCACCGTCATCGTGGGCCCCTCCGGCGCGGGCAAGACCACGGTGCTGAACATGCTGGGGGGAATGGACGCATGCTCTGGGGGCACCATCACCGTGGATGGGGCGGTTGTCAGCGGCTACAGCACCAAGCAGCTCACCGAGTACCGGCGGCACGACATCGGCTTTGTGTTCCAGTTTTACAACTTGGTGCAGAACCTGACCGCCCTGGAGAACGTGGAGCTGGCTGCCCAGATCTGCCGGGACCCGCTGGACGCGAGGGAGGTGCTGGAGCACGTGGGGCTGGGCCACCGGCTGGACAATTTTCCCGCCCAGCTGTCCGGTGGCGAGCAGCAGCGGGTGGCCATCGCCCGGGCCCTGGCCAAGAACCCCAAGCTGCTGCTGTGCGACGAGCCCACCGGCGCGCTGGACTACATCACCGGAAAGGCCATCCTAAAGCTGCTGCAGGACACCTGCCGTCAGGAGGGCATGACGGTGGTGGTCATCACCCACAACACCGCGCTGACCCCCATGGCCGACAAGGTCATCCACATCAAAAACGGCCGGGTGGCCGGGGTGGAGCGCAATGACTGCCCCACCCCGGTGGAGGAGATCGAATGGTAACGGCAAAGCGGAGAAATCACCTGAATACCGACGCCATCCGGGAGATCCGGGGCACATTCAGCCGGTATCTGTCCATCCTGGTGCTGGCGGCGCTGGCGGTGGCCTTCCTGTCCGGCCTGCGCACCACCGCGCCGGATATGCAGTACACCGCCGACAACTACTACGACCGCACCCATCTGATGGACGGCTACGTGCTGTCCACCCTGGGGCTGACGGACGAGGATTTGGACGCCCTGGCCGCGGCGGCGGGCATCGAGGAGGCGGAGGGCTGCCGGGATCTGGACGCCACCGCCACGGACCGCATCGTCAACGTGCGCTCCATGCCCGAGAAGCTGAATCTGCTGGAGGTGGTGGAGGGCCGTCTGCCCGAGGCGGCGGACGAGTGCGTCACCGAGAGCCTGCTGCTGGTGAAGCTGGGCCTCCAGGTGGGGGACACGCTGGAGCTGACGCTGGACGAGGGCGGGGAGGACGACCTGAAAAACCACGCCTACACCATTGTGGGCGTGGTGAACTCCCCGCTGTACGTGGGGCTGGACCGGGGCGCTTCCTCGCTGGGCAACGGCTCGGTGGACGCCTTTGTCTATATACCGGGGGAGAATTTTACCTTCGATCACTACACCTGCGCCTACTTTACCGGCGTGGGGCTGGCGGCGCTGGATAGCTACGGGGATGAATATGAGGACCGGGTGGACGCCCTGGTGGACAGCCTGGACGGTCTGGCGGAGGAGCGCGCCCAGGCCCGGTACGACTCGGTAATCGGCGACGCCCAAAAGGAGCTGGACGACGCCCGGCGGGAACTGGACGACGCCAAGGCCGACGCGGAGAAGGAGCTGGACGACGCCTGGCAGGAGCTCCAGGACGCGCGGCGGAAGCTGGACGACGGCTGGGCGGAGTACTACGACGGGGAGAACACCCTGGAGCGGGAGACCGCCGACGCCCAGGCGGAGCTGGACCGCGCCTACGCCGATCTGCGCCGGGGCGAACGGGAGCTGGACGACGGCCGGGCGCGGTATGCGGACGGTCTGGCGGAATATGAGGACGGCCTGGCGCAGTACAGCGACGGGCTCGCCCAGTACCAAGAGGCCGCCGCTCCCCTGGACGAGCAGAAGGCGGCGCTGGACGAGAGCTGGGCACAGTATAATGCCGCCCTGGCCCCCTATGAGGGCACTCCGCAGTACGACATGGTGGTGTCCCAGATGGCGGCGCAGAAGGCCCAGCTGGACGCCGCCCAGGCCCAGATCGACGCGGGCTACGCGCAGCTGGCCCCGGTGAAGGCGGAGCTGGATGCCGCCAAGGCCGGGCTGGACGAGGCCAAGGCCACCTTGGATTCCTCCCTGCGGGAGCTGAATCAGGCGGAGACGGACATCCAGGACGGCTGGATCGAGTATAACCGCGGCGTGGCGGAGCTGCGCAGCGCCCGGGCGGAGGGCCGTCAGGAGCTGGACGACGCCCTGACGGAGCTGAACGACGGCGAGCGGGAGTACGCCGACGGCCTGAAGGAATACGAGGACGGCAGACAGGAGGCCGACGAGGAGATCGCCGACGCGCAGCAAAAGCTGGACGACGCCCAGGCCGAGCTGGACGACGTGGAGGAGTGCGAGTGGTACGTCCTCAGCCGGTTCACCAACGCGGGCATTGTGGGCTACTCCCAGGACTCCGACCGGGTGAGCAACCTGGCCAATGTGTTCCCGGTGATTTTCTTCCTGGTGGCGGCGCTGGCCTGCCTGACCACCATGACCCGCATGGTGGAGGAGCAGCGCACCCAGATCGGCTCGCTGAAGGCCATGGGCTTTTCCAGGCTGGCCATCTCCAAAAAATACATCGGCTACGCCTTCTCCGCCAGCCTGACAGGCGGCATTCTGGGGCTGGCCCTGGGGTGTACCCTCATCCCCCTGGTCATCGCCAACGCCTTCAACATTATGTACGCCATCCCGCCCCTGGAGTTCAAGCCCCAGATTGATCTGTATTTCCTGGCCGTGCTGGCGGCGGTGGTCTGCACCACCGGGGCGGCGCTGTGGGCCTGCCTGTCCACGCTGATCGACACCCCGGCCAACCTGATGCGCCCCCGGGCCCCCAAGGCGGGCCGCCGGGTGCTGCTGGAGCGGGTGGGCTTCATCTGGAAGCGGCTCACCTTCACCTGGAAGGTGACCATGCGCAACCTGTTCCGCTACCAGCGGCGGTTTTGGATGACGGTGATCGGCATCGGCGGGTGTACCGCCCTCATTGTCACCGGGTTCGGCCTTCACGAGTCCATCTTTTCCATCCTCAACGAGCAGTTTGACCACGTGTTCCTCTATGACGCCACGCTGGGCATCGACGCGGATGTGGAGGCGGACAAGCTGGCGGCGGTGGAGCAGTACCTCACCGACAGCCCCTGGGTGGAGGACTACCTGCCCGCCAGCGCCGCCGTTTTGGACGCGTCCAGCACCGGCCCGGCCCAGAGCGTCACCCTGTTCGCCGTAGAGGACCAGGACCGCTTCACCCAGTTCATCCGGCTGGGCCACCGCCTGGACGACGAGAGCGTCACCCTGCCCGACGACGGGGTGGTCATCACGGAAAAGCTGTCCGAGCTGCTGGACGTGTCCGTCGGCGACGCCATCACCCTGGACGGCGACAAGCGGGTGGACGCGGTGGTCACGGACATCGTGGAGAATTACGTGTCCCACTATGTGTACGCCTCTGAGACAAGCTACCGCGCTCTGTTCGGCGAGGAGCCGGAGCGCAACGAGATTCTCCTGCGCTACACCGGCGAGGCCGGGGAGGCCGAGTCCGACACCGTGTCCAACGACCTGATGGTCATGGACGGGGTGGACTCCTACTCCTACATCGCCACATTGCGGGACAACTTCACCGACAGCATGGAGGCCATCGACTACGCCGTGGTCATCATCATCACGGCGGCGGCGGCGCTGGCGTTCGTGGTGCTCTACAACCTGACCAACATCAACATCACCGAGCGGGTGCGGGAGCTGGCCACCCTGAAGGTGCTGGGCTTCTTCGACCGGGAGGTCACCGCCTATGTCTACCGGGAGAACCTGTTTTTGACTCTGTTCGGCATCGTGCTGGGGCTGGTGATGGGCCGGTTCCTTCACTCCTGGATGGTGCTGACGGTGGAGGTGGAGCTGGTCATGTTCGGCCGCACCGCGCCTCCCTACGCCTACGTGCTGGCGGCGGCGCTGACGGCGGTGTTCTCCGTGGCGGTGAATGTCGCCGCCCACTTCAAGCTGAAGAAAGTGGACATGGTGGAGAGCCTGAAGACCGTGGAATAAACGGGCGTGCTCAAAAACAAAACGATGCCGTGCGGGGCCGGAGGGCTCCGCACGGCATTATTTTAAGCGGTGTTGGCGGGCTGCTCTGATCTGTTCCCGCTTGAGCTTCGCGAGGCGTTTTTTCTCCTCGATGATGAGAGACAGCCTGCGCTGGGATTCCTCGGTCAGTGGGAAGCGGAGGCCCATGTAATCGCATTCGTCGCAGTCCTCTTCTCCCGCTTCGATGCAGCGGCGGCACTCGATGGGCAGAGGGTCGGCCTCTATAAATTCCAGCATAATGCTCCCTCCTTTACATATACTATAACATCAAAAATATATACTGTCAATTTATAAACAAAATTTATAGTATATGTCATTTCCTGCTCCTTCTCTGTAGAATACATAATTACAGAGGGAAGGTGCCGACATGAAGGAAGAATACAAAGACCGCTACATTCAATTTGGGCTGAATGTTGTTTACTATCGGAAGAAAAATCGTTTATCTCAGTCAATGCTGGCTGAATTTGCAGATATAACTCCCGCTTATGTCAGCGCCATCGAACGGGGATTGTCGGGTCCCTCCTTCGATGTATTGTTTAAGCTGTGCGATGTGCTGAGGGTGGAACCCAAGCAGCTATTTGACTTCAGAGATCATTAAAAGGACGCAAAGGCGGGAAGCCTCTGCGTCCTTTTTTGATGGTATGTACGCGCTTACTTGAACTGCTCGATCAGCTCGGCCACCTTGTCCGCGCAGCCGCCGCAGTGGGTGCTGGCGCCGGTGGCCTCCTGGACGGCCTCCAGGGTGGTGTGGCCGGCCTCGACGGCGGCCTTGATGTCACCCACGGTGACGTCGCCGCAGAAGCACACGGTCTCGTTCAGATCCATCAGCTGTGCCTCCGATTACTTGAAGTACCGCTCCAGCAGGCCCTTCAGCGCCTTGCCGTGGCGGGCCTCGTCCCGGGCCATCTCGTGGACGGTGTCATGGATGGCGTCCAGGCCGTTCTTCTTGGCGCAGGCGGCCAGGTCGAACTTGCCCTGGGTGGCGCCGAACTCACAGTCCACACGCCAGGCCAGGTTCTTCTTGGTGTCGGCGGTCATGTTGGGCTCCAGGTCCTCGCCCAGAAGCTCCGCGAACTTGGCGGCGTGCTCGGCCTCCTCATAGGCGGCCTTCTCCCAGTACAGTCCGATCTCGGGGTAGCCCTGGCGGTGGGCGATGCGGGCCATGCACAGGTACATGCCCACCTCAGAGCACTCACCGTTGAAGTTGGCCATCAGCTGCTCGAAGATGTACTTCTTGTCCTCGTCGCTGATGTCGGCGTTGTTCTTCACGGTCTTGGCGTAGATGCCGTACTCATGCTCGGCGGCCAGCTTCATCTCGCCCACCTGCTCGGTGAACTTGGAGCCGGCCACGTGGCACACGGGGCACTCGGCGGGGGGCTCGGCGCCCTCATAGACGTAACCACACACAGGGCAGATCCATTTTTTCATGATAGCGTTCCTCCAATGTTAAGTTTGGGCCTCCGGCTGGGCGTCCGCGCAGTCCCGGCACAAGCCGCGGACCGTGAACTCACAGCCCTCCGCCCGGAATCCATATTGCACGCCCGCGGCGTCCAGCCAGTCCTGTCCGGGCGAGTGCTCGGGCAGGTCCAGAATGGCGCCGCAGCGGTTGCAAATAAAGTGGGAATGGGGCGCAGTCACCCCGTCATAGCGCTCCTGGCCGTTCACCGCGCCCACCCGCCGGATAAGCCCGCGCTCACACAGGTGGTTCAGGTTGCGGTAGACTGTGCCCAGGCTCACGCCGGGGTATTGGGCCTTCATCTCCTGATAGACCCAGTCCGCTCCGGGGTGGCAGTGGGTGGACCGGAGCAGCGTCAGCATGGCGTCCCGTTTCTTGCTGGTTCGGACGTTGTTCATGGGTGCTCCTCCCCGTCTGCTTATCGCTAATAGGAATGATTACTGCTGAAGTTAAGATACCACACCCTGCCCCGTTTGTAAAGAGCTTTTTTGCAAAAAGGCCGGGAAATCTCTCACACACTTGCCAGGGGCTGGGCGGGCATGATAAAATAGGGCAGATTGCCGCCTGGACGGGAGGGATGCGCCGTGTTCAAAAGGCTGCGCTGGAAATTTGTGCTGATCATCATGGTGCTGCTCTCAACGGTTTTGGGGACGGTGCTGGCCATTCAGACTGTCTCCGCGGCCCGGCAGTACCGGGAGGAGACCGACCGGGTGCTGCGCTGGGTGCTGGAGCGGGGGGAGGCGGCGCTGGACCCCCTGCGGCCTCCGGCGGGGGGCTTTGCCCAGGGCGAGGGGCAGTACAGCGCCATTCCGGCCTTTTACGCCCTGGCGGACCGGGGCGGGCGGGCCGTGCTGGCCATCACCTACAACGCCGACGTGGATGAGTCGGCGGCGGTCCGGGCGGTGGAGGGCGCGCTGGCCGCCGGGGCCGCCTCCGGGGAGCTGCGGGAGCTGAACCTGCGGTTTCTGATCCAGCGCCGGGGCATGTGGCTGGACCTGGCCTTCGCCGACCTGAGCTGGGAGCAGGGGGCCTTCCGGCGGCAGGCGGCCACCGCGGCGCTGCTGCTGGGGGCGGCGCTGGCGGGCTTTTTTGTGGTGAGCCTGTTTTTGTCCCGCTGGCTGGTGCGGCCGGTGGAGGAGAGCTGGAAGCGCCAGCGCCAATTTGTGGCCGACGCCTCCCACGAGCTGAAGACGCCTCTGACGGTCCTTTTGGCGGACGCGGACATTCTGCTCAGCCACCCGGACGACACCATTGGCGCGCAGCGCCGGTGGGTGGAGCATATCCGGGACGAGGGGGTGCGGATGAAGGGGCTGGTGGGGGACCTGCTGTTTCTGGCCCGGGGGGACGCGGCCGGGCCGGAGCGGCCCCAGGGGGAGGCCGACCTGTCGGGGGTGTGCGGGGAGTGCGTCATGTCCTTTGAGCCGGTGGCCTTTGAGGCGGGGCTGACCCTGGACAGCAGCCTGGCCCCCGGCGTGTCCGTGCCGGGGAGCGGGGAGGAACTGCGGCGGCTGTGTGCCATCCTGCTGGACAACGCCTGCAAATACGCGCCGCCGGGCGGGAGGGTGACCGTCACCTTGGCAAAGGGTGACAAAGCGGTCCTCACCGTTCACAACACCGGGGAGGCGATCCCGGCGGAGGCCCAGGCCCACCTGTTTGAGCGGTTTTACCGGGCGGACGCCGCCCGGAACCGGGAGCGGGGGGGATATGGCCTGGGGCTGGCCATTGCCGCCTCCATTGTGGAGCGGCACCGGGGGAGGATCGCCGTGCGCAGCGCGGCGGGGCAGGGGACGGCCTTCATCGTCACGCTGCCCTTGGCATAGGCCGGATTTTGGGCCGCCCGGATGCGGAAAGACAGGCAATCGCGCGGCGCGCGTGAGGACGAAATACCCAAAGCCCCCCTGTCTGGGGGGGCTTTTTTGGCCTTTCTGGTGATTGACAGCGGGGGGCGGGGAAACATATAATGTACAATACGTTAAAGTATTGAAATTCAAGCCGTCTTTAAGGAGGAAGAGATATGGGAACGCAGCGCGTCTACAACTTCTCCGCCGGTCCTTCCATGCTGCCCTTGGAAGTGCTGGAGCGGGCGGGGAGCGAGATCACCAACTACCAGGGCTCCGGCATGTCCGTGATGGAGATGAGCCACCGCTCCAAGGTGTTCCAGAAGATCTTCGACGACACCAAGGCCAATTTCATCCGGCTGTTCCACGTGCCCGACAACTATAAAGTGCTGTTTTTGCAGGGGGGCGCGTCCGCCCAGTTCTCCATGGTGCCCCTGAACCTGATCGGAAAGACCGGCAGGGCGGATTACGCCGTCACCGGCAACTTCTCCAACATCGCCTATAAGGAGGCCAAGAAGTACGGCCAGATTTCGCTGGCCGCCTCCAGCGAGGACAAAAACCACACCTATATCCCCACCCAGGACCAGCTGAAGCTGGACCCCCAGGCCAGCTACTTCTACTACTGCGCCAACAACACCATCTACGGCACCGAGTGGCAGTACGTGCCCGACACCGGGGACGTGCCCATCGTGTGCGACATGTCCTCCGACTTCCTGTCCCGGCCGGTGGACGTGTCCAAATACGGCGTCATCTTCGGCGGGGCCCAGAAGAACCTGGCCCCGGCGGGGCTCACCATCGCCGTCGTCCGGGAGGACCTGGCGGGCCACGAGCTGCCCTACACCCCGCTGATGATGAACTACAAGACCATGATCGACAAGGATTCCATGTACAACACCCCGCCCTGCTGGTGCATCTACATGCTGGGCCTGGTGCTGGAGTGGCTGGACGGCCAGGGCGGCGTGGAAGGCATGGAGAAGATTAAGCACGGCAAGGCCCAGCTGCTGTACAGCGTGCTGGACGACTCCCGGCTGTTCACCTGCGCGGCGGAAAAGGACAGCCGGTCGGATATGAACGTCACCTTCCGCTCGGCGAGCGAAGAGCTGGACGCCAAGTTCGTCAAGGAGGCCACCGAGGCGGGCTTCACCAACCTGAAGGGCCACCGGAGCGTGGGCGGCATGCGGGCCTCCATCTACAACGCCATGCCCGTGGAGGGCGTGGAGAAGCTGGCCGATTTCATCCGCGCCTTCGACAAAAACAATTAAATTCCGTGCGCCCTCCCCCGCTTGGGGGAGGGTATATCCCGATTATGAGGTGAAAACCATGTTCCGTATCAAGACCATGAACAAAATCTCGGCGGTGGGTCTGGAGCGCCTGCCCGCCGGGGACTATACCATCGGCGACGGCGTGGAGAACGAGGACGCCATCCTGGTGCGCTCCGCCAAACTCCACGACTACGATTTTCCCAAGAGCCTGTGGGCCATCGCCCGGGCGGGGGCGGGCGTGAACAACATCCCCATCGACCGCTGCTCCGAGGAGGGCATCGTGGTGTTCAACACCCCCGGCGCCAACGCCAACGCCGTGAAGGAGCTGGTGATGTGCGGCATGTTCCTGGCCTCCCGGGACGTCATCGGCGGCGCGGAGTGGGTGAAGGAGCAGGCCAAAACTCCCGGCGTGGACGTGGCCGCCGCAGTGGAGAAGGGCAAATCCGCCTTCGTGGGACCCGAGGTGTACCGCAAGACCCTGGGCGTGGTGGGCCTGGGGGCCATCGGCGCGCTGGTGGCCAACATCGGCCTCAGCTTGGGCATGGACGTGTACGGCTACGACCCCTACCTGTCCGTGGACGCCGCCCTGCGGCTGGACCGGCACATCAAGGTGGTCAAGGAGCTGGACACCCTGTACGCCAACTCCGACTATATCACCCTGCACCTGCCCTATATGGACGCCACCCGCGATACCGTCAACGCCGCCTCCATTGCCAAGATGAAGGATGGGGTGCGCGTCATCAACCTGGCCCGGGGCGGCCTGGTGAACAACGCCGACCTGACTGAGGCGCAGCACCCCGGCAAGGCGGCCCGGTACGACACCGACTTCCCGGACCATGAGA
The DNA here is from genome assembly GCA_949948775.1 of uncultured Oscillospiraceae bacterium. GTDB lineage: Bacteria > Bacillota > Clostridia > Oscillospirales > Oscillospiraceae > Enterenecus. Next base: position 132 of record CATLHC010000016.1, on the reverse strand, counting down.
TCACCCTGGTGCCCGGCGTGGTGGCCACCCCCCACCTGGGCGCCTCCACCCCCGAGAGCGAGGACAACTGCGCCGTCATGGCGGCCAACGAGCTGAAGGATTATCTGGAGAACGGCAACATCAAGAACTCCG
>CATLHC010000015.1 GCA_949948775.1 uncultured Oscillospiraceae bacterium | reverse complement strand
GCTATCTCATGACTGGCGAGTATCCCCTCAGCGTCCCACCGCCTAAAACCAACAGATAACTTTTTCACCCTATTTCCATCGAAGACAAAAAACTCTCCTTGTCCTTGACTTGGGGTACACTTCAAAAGGAATCCCCGTATCTGTGATAGATACGGGGATTTTTGCTATGCATATGCCGCATTTGAGCACAACGGTTCCATACTTGCCCCTGCTCTATCGGCTTGATCCTTTCATTTACCCTTTACAGATTATTTTACCCTTTCGCGTTCGCAGCCAGCCCGTCATGGTACTCTGCAGCCGTGCCATCGTGTTCTTCATCATCTGCTTGCTGGCGTGGACGTAGACGTTCAGAGCGAACAAGGCTGTGCATGGTTCAACAGGTCTTGGGCGCCCTAAAAACTGGTTGCTCTCATCACCGTACCACTACTCCGGCACCCTAATTTGGGCCAGCTCCGCCGCGCAGCATAACGTTGGCGGTAAAAACGCCATCCCCATAAACAAACTTGCAATAGCCCCCGTTTTTCTCTGCGATATGGGCCACGGATTGCAGCCCGATGCCCGCTCCGCCAGGCTTGGTGGACTGTAGCACGTTGTTTTGCTGCACGAGTTCGCCGCTGTACAGATTTTCCACCGTAAGCAGCAACAACCTGTCTCCATGAAGGGAGGCGCTCAGGTGGATATACCGTTTCCCCTGGACGTTTCGGCTGGCTTCCAGCGCGTTCTCCAGCAAGTTTTGCAGAACAACGCACACGTCCATCTCACGCACGGGTAAGGCAGCGGGCAGATCCAGCTGACACTGGAAGGGGATACCGCTTTGGCGGCTCAGGGCGGCGTAGCGCCCGGCCACCCCGTCCACCGCCTGGTTTTCACAAAGGCCCAGCTCCGCGTCGGGGACGCTGGCCGACACCTCCGCCAGATAGCGCTTCAGCTCTTCCCACGCCCCCCTGTCCGCCAGCGCGGACAGGGCGTTGAACTGGTGGCGCATGTCGTGCCGGGCCCGGCGGGTCTCCTCAATGGCGGTGCGTAACACCTCATATTGGGCGGTCTGTATGTGGAGGAGCTGGTTCTCCTGCCGAAGCCGGGTATTCTGGCCCAGCTCCCGGGCCACCAGGTAGAACAGCAGGTAGAACAGCATCAAAAGCCCGCTCAGCACCAGGCACAGCAGGGCATATAATCTCATAAGCTGTTCATTGAGAAGCAGGGTGTCCCTGAGAGAGAGAAGATACAGGTTGACCAGGACAAAAACGGCGGGCAGGATCCAGAACACATAATAGCTGCGCTCCACGTCCTCTGTCCGCAGCAGGGAGCGGGCGGCGTGGGTGGCGGGGTACCACACCAGCGCCACCAGCACCCAGCCTTGGGCAAAGTCGATCAGCCCGCCCACAGGGGACAGCCACGGGGTCGTGTTGGCGGGGGACAGCACCGCGTCCAGAATGACCGACAGGGAGAGGCAAGACAAGGCGGCGCACACCGCCAGAAAGACGCTGACGGACTTCCACGCGGGTAAATCCACCAGGCGGCAGAAGGCCACCGCTGCCGGGATCAGCATAGGCGGGAGCAGGTAGCGGACGGGCCACCACATATACCAGCAGGTGGCGCCGCCCGCCACGCACACCAGCGTCAGGAGCGGGACGGTGAGCAGCACCAGCGTACGCACCCTGATCTTCAAATGCTCCGCCGTGGCCAGAAAGCAGAGGAAGGCGGCGGGGAACAGGATGGCAAACTCCAGAATAGGCTGGATCATCATCATTCTTGCCCCCTATCTGAGCGGAATAGCCGGTCGGCAAAGGCGGCCTTGGCGGCGGGGGCCAGATCCCGGCTGACGGGCAGGCGCGTCCCGTCGGCCAGCAGGAACTGGGTGCCGTCAAAATCGGCGGCGTGGTCTAAGTTCACCATCAGGCCCCGCCCGCACACGAAAAACCGGGGGTCGGAGGTGAGCTGTGCGGAAAACTCCCGGAAGGTGAGCCGGGTGGATATCTCCTTGCCCTTTGCGGTGTGGATGTGCATCTGATGCTGAAAGTGCTCCGCCCACAGGATATCCCGCAGCCTGACCCGGATATCCCGGCGTTCGGAGCGAAGCTCCACATATTTCTCCGGCGCGGGAAGCAGCCGGAGCAGGTCGTCAAAAAGCCGCTCCAATCGGGCCAGCTCCTCCGCCCCATAAGGCTTGACCAGATATTGCGCCGCCCGCACCTGGAATCCCTCCAGCGCGTGGTCCCGGGAGGAAGTGGAGAAGACCAGCACACAGTCCCGGTCAAAGGCGCGCAGCTCTTTGGCGGTGGACACGCCGTCCAGCCCGTCCATGTAGATATCTAGAAACGCCAGCTCAAACCGCTCCTGCCGGGCGGCAGCCAGAAAGCTCTCCCCGCTTTCAAAGAGGTGCGCGGCCCCTTCCATGCTCCGGCGGGCCAGCAGCCGCTCCACCCGGCGGGCCAGCCAGCGGCGGTCGTCGGCGTTGTCGTCCACAATGGCGATGCGCACTGTGCTCTCTCCCCTCTTCTATCCGCAGATGGTATCATCATACCATATCCGCCCCCATCCCGCCATAGGATTCGGGACGCAAAACCACAATTTAGGACACTTTGGTTGAAGCTGGAATGGACAAATGATATACTCCAATTGCGCAAGCAAAATATGTTCTATGTAGAAAAGGGGTAATGCCTATGAAAAGCTTGAAAAAGGGATTGTCTGTCCTGCTGTCTCTTGTACTGTGTGGGAGCATGGTCATACCGGCGTTTGCGGACGCTACGTTCGAGGATTTGAATAGTGCCATCAATGATACGGAAAATACTGGTGGTGAGCCAATCACCGGAACGAATGATAAATTCGGTTATGCCAAAAATGAGGATGGCAGCTATGGTATCCACGCTTGGAACGATGGCGACACCCGGCACGTCCAACTGAACGAGGATGTCACCTATAATTCCAAAACAGATGCCGATTCCGATACCAGCATTTATATCGGGAGAGATGTTAACCTGGATTTGGGCGGAAACACCGTTACCGGCACAGAGGATGCCAGTGTCATTGAAATCGGTGGCGGCGACCCCGATGGTAGCAGTTCTCCTGCCCCCGATGTGACTATCACTGGCGGCAAAATTACCAATGTGCCTCAAGAGGGCTCTGGCGAGAACGCTGATGGGGGGACAGATTCTACCTCTTCAAAGAACAGCGTCATCCACGTGGGGAAGAACGCCGAGCTGACGCTGGACAACACCGATGTGATCGGCGGCGCGGATACAGAAAGTGGTATCTATGCTGGGCCCGGTGCGGATGTCATTCTTACGAATGGCGCCACAGTTTCCAATGAAGGCGGGGACGATGTCTACCTTGATTACGGCGATACTGGCTTTTATGTGGAGAGCGGTGAAAATGACGGTGCCAGCATCAATACGCCCGAAGGCGGCTCCTGGGTTGACAGCTCCGGTAATCCTGTTAGCACCGATAAGAATGGGATCGTGACCTCCGATAACGCTCTCGGTCTGAAGTGGGCCAATCCCACCACCGGGGACAATGGCGGGGGAGACACCGAGTATGACGGGGGAGACACCGAGGTGGAAATCGCCGACCCCGACGTGCCGCTGGCGGAGGGTCCGGTCTCCTGCGCTGAATTCATCTACAAGATGTGGGTGCTGGACGGCGAACCCGAGCCTCTGGATGACCGCGGCCTGCCCGCGGCCGTGGACGATGACCACGAGTTTGCCCCCGCGATCACCTGGGCGGCGTCCGCCGGGATCGTGCCCATGGACGGCTTTGACGCCGAGGCACTGCTGACCGTGGGCCTGGCCCGGGAGTACCTGACCGGCTTTGCCGCCTACGCGGATATGGTCATGCCCGAGCTGACCACCCTCACCGGAAAAGACGACGACCTCGTCATGAATTCGGACGACGTTCTGGACGAGTTTTTTGGCGAGAAAGACGGCGAGTAATATTCCACACAAAGTCCCCGGAGGTTTGCTCCTCCGGGGACTTTGCGCGTCTATTTTGGACGCGGAGCTCTATACGATCAAATCCCGGGCGCCTCTGAGCGCGCTCAGAACTCAGCCCGGCGGTTACAGGTGGAAATGGAGGGCCCCGGGCGGGCAAATCATCTCGCAGGCAGGACGCAGTCCATGCCGAACCCGGTCGATGCATCCATCGCACTTTTCCGCCTTCCCGCAGTCGTTGAAGCGGATCGCGCGGTGGGGGCAGCTCTTTGCGCAGGCGCCGCAGCCGACGCACGCGCGCTCGTCCAAAAGCACCAGGCCCGTTTCCCGGTCCCGGACAAAGCATCCCTTGGGACAGGCCGTGATGCACGGCGCCTGAGCGCAGTGCATGCAGCCGTCCATCCGCCGCACGAAGCGGAATCCGCCTTCAGGTGTGCGCGTCTCCTCCTCCGTCACCGTGCGGTAGGCGCAGACGCGCCCGTCCCCGCGGGGCAGATCCTTTTCATCAATGCACGCCACCGAACACGCCTGACATACGCTGCATGCCTGGGCGTCATAAAGAACCATATCATCCATGAGCAGCTTCCTCTCTGTTCGCCGGCGTCACCCGGCAGTGGGTCAGGCGGAAGGCGGGGAACCCCGTATATGGGTCCAGAGCCTCGCTGCTGAACAGGTCGTTCACATCCGCCTCCTCATAGCCATGGAACGCGTAGACATCTCCCGGAGACACACGCGCGGTGCACTTTACCCGCATGACCACCCGGCCCAGCTCGTTTTCGATGGCCGCCTGCATGCCGTCCCGGATTCCCAGCTTTTCGGCGGTCTCCGGGTGCAGCTCCACCAAAGGCTCGGGGCGGAAATCCCGCAACGCCGCCACGTGGTGCAGGCGGGAATTCAGCGCCGTGGGAAACCGCACGCCCGAAATTAGGTTCAGCGGATACTCCTCCGGCCTGGCCCCGGCCTCCGGCGGCTCCCAGGTTGGGATCAGGCTGTAATTCTTTCCCTGGGAGAACCGCTTGACCAGGCCGGAGGCGATCTCAAACTTCCCGCTGGGCGTGTGATATCCCTGCGCTGTATAGGTGCCGGGAACATAGGGTTCATAATTGTGCATCACCACGGGCTTGCCCTGTTTTTGCAGCTCCTCCACCGTCCAGCCGGTGTCCTGGATGATATAATTTACCCAGTCCCTGGGCGTGCCGCGCTGGAGCAGCGGATCATCCATGTCCAGCAACGGCGCCAAGAGCGCCAAAATATCCAAATCGGACTTGGACTCCCCCAGCGGCTCCACCACAGGCGCGGTATAATAGCCGTACCCGTTGGGATAGCAGCGGAACTCCTCCCGCTCGAAGCTGGAGCAGGCGGGCAGAACGATATCGGCCAGCTTTGCGGTGTCGGTCAAAAACAGCTCGCTCAGGGCAAAAAAGTCCAGCTTTTCCACGATTGCCCTGCGGACCGCCTCGGGCCGGGGGAACATTCGGTAGTTCATCCCCATGCCGAAAATGGCCCGGATGGGGAAGTCCTTTTTTCCGCTGATATAGTCCGGCAGTTCATTGGCCTGGGCCTCATTGTAGGTATTCCACAGCGGGAAACGCTCGTTGCCGATCTTGCGGCTTCCATGGGGGTAGCGGGAAAGCATGAACTCGTGCTCATGGGTGCGGTATCCCGCATAGCGGTGATTGTACGTATAGAAGATGGGCAGGCATCCCCCCTTCCGATCGTAATTCCCCGTCACCGCCTGCAGGCAGTTGATGGCCCGGTAGGTCTGAAAGCCGTTATATTTCTGGGTCAGCGTGCCCGCCGTCTCGGAAATGGCGGCGCAGTCCGCTGTGGCGTACAGCCGCGTGGCCTCCACAATCAGCTCCTCCGGCACGCCGGTGATCTCACTGACCCTGCGCAGGTCGAACTGCTTGACATACGCGGCGTATTCCTCAAATCCCACCGTGTGCTTGTCCAAGTAGTCCCGGTCTTCCCAGTGCCGCTCCAGGATTAAATTGGTCATGCCCAGCGCCAGCGCGCCGTCCGTACCCGGACGCACCTGCAAAAACAGGTCCGCCAGCTGGTCGGCGGCCGCAGTCCTCCGGGTGTCAATGATCACGATCTTCATGCCCTCCGCCTTGCGCCGCAGGAAGTAGGGCACGTTGGGCGAATTGGAGTAGTACGGGTTAAGCCCCCACCCCAGCAGCACCTGCGCGTGGTCCGTATCCGGCCAGGACAGCGTCCCCACATTGGCGTCCCAGGCCAGGTGGGTGGCCGTCTGGCAGGTGCAGCCGTCCCCCACCAGATTGGGGGAGCCAAAAGAGTAGGCCAGGCGGTTCAAAAAGGTCTTCTGCCACTTCCCGTAGCCGTTCATGAACATGACCTCGTCCGCCGCATACTCTCGCTTGATCCGATTCAGCCGATGGGCTACGGTCTCGATGGCCTCCTCCCAGGAGATCTCCTGGAACCGGCCGCTGCCCCTCGGCCCGACCCGCTTCAGCGGATGCAGAATGCGGTCCTCCCGGTACAGATAGTCCCGGTACGCCGCGCCCTTGGTACAGATGCTCCCCCGGCTGTACGGGTGCTCCGCCCAGCCCTCCACCTTGATCACCCTGCCGCCGCGCACATAGGCGTTCATGCCGCAGTGGTGCTGCGGCGAGCAGATGTCGCAGGTGGTGTGGGCAATTTCAATTCCGTTTCCCGCCTGAGGCACTTTACTGGTCATACTGATCCCCCCATCTCGACCCAAATTGTGTTTTACTGGCGCACGCTCTTATCCCGGTTGTACAGGGTGAGCACCCCAATGATCACCAGGCCCATGATGATATTCTGCACGCAGTCCCGCACACTGAGCACCGCCAGGCAGTTGCTCAGCACCACCATAAACAGCGCGCCGGCAATGGTACCGAAATAGGTGCCCTTGCCCCCCGTGAGCACGGCGCCGCCAATGACCACGGCCACAATGCTGCGCATGGTGTACACATCCAGCATCCCGCAGGTCACATAGGCGAAGTACCCCGCGCCGATCAGACCCGCCACGCCGTAGAGGATACCCGCCAGCACATAGGTCAGCAGCACCATGCGGTCGTTGGCAATTCCGGTATAATGGGCCACGGAGTGGCTGTCCCCCAGCAAATAGAGCCGCTTTCCGTATTTCATGTGCCGCAGAAGCACAAACAGCAGCACCGACAGCACGACACAGTAAAACAGGATGGCCGGGAACAGGCCCAGCACCCGGTAGGACAGCGCGGCGCTCAGCGCAGGCGCGGCGGAGCCTGTGGGTTTCCCCTCCGTGACGATAAACTGCAGCCGCGTGATCACATTGGACATGGCATACGTGATGATCATGGAGGGCAGCTTGATTTTTGTGACGCCGATCCCGTTGCACAGGCCCAGCAGCGCGCCCAGAGCGACGCTGATGACAATGCACAGGCCGATATGCTGATTCGCTCCGTTCATGAGCTGTACGCTGAGGATAGCGGTGAGCGACATAATGGACCCGGCGGACAGATCGATGCCCGAGCCGGTGATCACCACCATGGTCTGCCCCGCGCCGGACAGGGCCAGCAGGGAGGTCAGCGCCAGGATGGAACCGAAAGCGTTTCGATTCAGGGACCTGGGGTTGAGAATGATATTGACGCAGAACACCGCCAGGGCCATGAGAAAGGCCATAAACACCACATGGCCCTGCACAAAGCGCTGAAGCGAGCCGGCAAAGTTTTTATGCTTCATTCCTCTTACCCCCCAATGCCAGATAGTCCGCTTGTTTTTTGATGGACCCCATCATCGCCTTGTTGGTAAAGACGGTCAGAATCAGCGCCAGAAGGATGATCAGATCGGAGGCAAAATTCTGCCAGTAATTGGTGACAGAGAAGCCCGGGATCGCCCGGCTCAAGAAATTGAACAGATTGGACACGCCGTTCTGGGTCAAGATGAGCAGCAGCGCGCCGTACAGCGCGCAGGACAGCGTCCCCCAGCCCCCGCTCATGGAGATACCGCCCAGAATACAGGCGGCCACGGTCTTCAGCCCGTAGACCTCTCCGGCGTTGGGGTCCCCGGAGGCCGTCATGGCCGTCATGCACAGCCCGGCGATGCCGTTGATGACGCCGGCGATCAGATAGACCTTCATGCGCACGGCGGAGGTGTTGATGCCGGAGGAATAGGCGTGGCGCAGATTCCCGCCGGTGGCATAGAGCGCCTTGGCAAAAGCGGTGCGCTTGAGGTAGAGCCAGAACAGCAGAACCGCCGCCAAAATCAGCGCGGAAAAGGGCAGAAAGCCCAGCAGCACCGAGTCATAGGTTTTATAAATGACCGGAGGCACGCTGCCCTGAGGCTTGGGCATAATGAGCACGTTCAGCCCCTTCACCACAAAAACCATGGAATAGCAGGACAGCAGCACCGGTATGCGCAGATAGGTGGTGATGAAGCCGTTGAAGGCGGAGACCGCCACGCAGCCCGCCACCGCGCACAGCCAGCCCACCCAGATGGGCAGGCCCAAGGACTGGGGGATCATAATGGCGATGACATTGCTCAAAGAGACCTGCACACCCACGGAGAAATCGATGACACCGCTCATCATCAGCAGGCCTTGGGACATTGTGATGAGGATGAGCGGCAGGTTTTTGGCCACCAGCGAGTTGATGTTCGCGGCGGAGAAAAACCGCGCCGGCGTCTGGATCACCACGTTCAGCGCCAGAATCGTCAAAAACAGGATGAGCCCGGTAAAATAGGGGGCTGTCTTCAACCGATAGAGCAAGCGCTTCATGTTCCGGCCTCCTCCCTTCCCTCCGGCGCCCCGCCGATCATGGCGCGCACAATGTTTTCCTCGGTGCGCTGGTCTCCGCTCAGCTCGGCGACCACCCTTCCCTCATAGAAGACATAAATCCGGCTGCAGATACCCAGCAGCTCCTCGGTGTCGCTGGATACCAGCAGCACACCCATGCCCTCGGCGCTGCTGTCCCGCAGAATTTTGTGAATCTCATTGCGGGAGTTGATGTCCACACCCTTGGTGGGATCGTTGAGCAGCAGCAGCTTCGGTCCCACCGCGATTCCCCGGGCAATGGCCAGCTTCTGCTGGTTTCCGCCGGACAGAGAGCTGGCGCTGTCTGTGATGGCGCCGATCTTGATCTGATACCGTTCCACCGCGTCGCCGGCCATTTTGCGAATCTTTTTGGCGGAAACCCAGCTCCATACCCCGCCCAACGCCGCGTCGCCCGCGGTGAGATTTTCCTCAATGGTCCGCAGAGAAAATACGGATTCCTTGGTCCGGTCCCCTGAGATGTAGGAGATACCGCGCTTGACGGCCTGCGAGGTGTCCTTCAGACGGAGCTGCCGCCCCTCAAACCACATCTCCCCGGCATCCGGCGTCAGGTCGCCGAAGATCGCCTTCATATATTCCGCCTGACCCTGGCCCTCCAAGCCGCCGATGCCCACAATCTCCCCCTTGTCCACATGCAGGGAGATGTCGGATACCTTGGGCTTCATCGTCAAGTGCTCCACCCGCAGCAGCGCGTCCTGTCCCTTCGCCGTACTCCGGGGCGCGGCGGCGGCCTCCTCCTTCACCCGGGTGCCCGTCATGTGGTAGATCACCTCGTTTAAGGGGAACCGGGACATGGGCCCTTCCGCCGCAGTGGCGCCGTTTCGGAAGATGGTGGCGCTGTCGCACACCTGATAGATCTCGTTCATCCGGTGGGTGACGATGAGTATGCTGACCCCCTTCGCCTTTTCCTCCCGCAGAACGCGGAAGAGGGACTCCACCTCATCGTGGTGCAGCGAGGCGGTCACCTCGTCCAAGAGCAGAAATTTCGGTTCTCTGGACAGGGCCTTGGCCACCTCCACCATGCTCTGCTCGGAGGGGGAGATATTCTGCACCAGCGCGTCCGGACTGCATTTGATTTCGAGGCGCTCCAGCAGCCCTCTCACCGACTCGCGCCTGCGTTTTTCGTCCAGAAGGCCGCCCCGGCGGGTGTATTCATGCCCCAGCATGATATTGTCGATCACGCTCATCTGGGGCAGGAGGCTCAGCTCCTGATAGGCCACCGCAAAGCCGAAGGACCGGGAATCCGCAGCGGACTCAATCCGAATCGGCACGCCGTCCATCAGCAGTTCTCCCGCGTTGGCGCGGACAATGCCCCCCATGATCTTTACAATGGTCGATTTTCCAGAGCCGTTTGAGCCCAGCAGAGCGCGAATCTCTCCCGGCTTCACGCTCAGGCAGGCTCCGTTCAGCGCTTTCACGCTGCCAAAATGCTTGACGATGCTCCGCATTTCAAACACCGGGCATCCCTCCCTTCCACAGATAGCGGCGTGCCGCGCGGTCCGGCCAAAGCAGGGCCGCGCGGCACATAGGGTTACGGCCGGTCACCGGAAGAAAGCCTCTTTTGCCTCCTCCACGTTCATCCAAGCGGAGACCATCGAGGTGTCCTCCATGCCCTCCAGATCCTTCAGCTTCTCGTCCATGTCCGCGTTGGTGATGGTCCAGAAGGGGGTGACGGAGATGTTGCCGTCCGCGTCCAAAACACTCTCGTCCAGCTCGTTGCCCATGGCCATGTTGATGGCTACGGACAGCGCGGTCACGCCGATGCCGGGGGAATTGGCCACGCAGAAGAAAGGCAGATCGTTCCCATCCTTGTTGATCTGGCAAAGGCGGCGGATGGCGCCCGCGGCGATATCGCCGGAAATGGCCTTGGGATAGGGCACGTTGTTGTCCTCCAGGGCATTGAGGATGCCGTTGATGGCAATCTGGCTGAGGATGCCGTCATACTCAATGCCGCTGGAGATCACCTCGCTCATCTTCTGGTAAGAGGTGGCGTCGTTCCAGTCGTTATAGCCCTCGTAGACGATCTCAATTCCGCCCTCCTCCAGCACCTTGCGGTAGGCGCTCTCCCGGAGCTGGGAGGCGGAGTTGCCCTCCTTACCGTTGAACATGACCACCTTGGCCCCGGCGCCCAGGGTGTCCACCATGAACTGGGCCTGCTGCGCCGCCCAGCTGTACTGGTCGTTCACGATGCTGATGACCTTGTCCGACTCATAGACGCAGTCGGCGCAGATGATGGTGATGCCCGCGTCCAGCGCCTTTTCAATCTCCGCGTCGATGCCCGTGCCGGAGATGGGGTTGACGATGATGATGTCCACGCCATCGTTGATGCACTGCTGGATCTGCTGGGACTGCGTCGCGGTATCGCCGTTGGAACAGTAGGAGTAGTACTCAGAGATGACGCCGTCCTCTTTGTACTGGGCCACCGCGGCGCTCAGGCTCTCCTCATAGAGGGCGCGGAAGGTGGAATCCACCGACGGATTGTGGGACGCCACCACCAGCCCGCGCTTGGCCGGCTCACCGCTGGCCGGCTCGCCGCTGTCGGAGGGGGCGCTGCTGGGCGCCTGGCTGCGGTCCGGGGACTGCGTGCCGGTCTGCGGGCCGTCGTTGGACGCGCAGCCCGCCATGGCAAGGGTCATGGCCAGCGCGAGGACAAGAGCAAGCATCTTTTGCAATTTGTTTTTCATCATTTTCCTCCTTAATGTCCGATAGGTATCATTCTTACCAAGCCTTGATGGGTCATGACGGAAAAACACGGCGGGGCTGAGACCTCGCTTACACACAGAATTGGCGGATGTGGGTTACGCCGATGTCAATGGAGCGCAGTATGTCCGCCTCGCAGCTTTCAAAGGCCTTGTCCTCGATCTCAATGCACACGCCGCCCTCGAAGCGGATGTCGTACAGCGCGGACAGGAACCGGCCCCAGTCGATGTCGCCCAGGCCCGGCGTTTTGGGGGAGTGGAACTGCGAGGGGTACCAGAACATCCCGTATTCGTAAATCTTGTCCGGATACATTTTGATGTCCTTGATGTGGGCGTGGAAGATGCGGTCCTTGAACTCATAGATCGGCCGAATGTAGTCCGCGCCCTGGAGCAGCATGTGGGACGGATCATAATTCAGTCCCAGGTTGTCATAGGGAATCCGCTCAAACATCGTGCGCCACACGTGGGGTGAGCAGGCGAGATTGGTCCCCCCAGGCCACTCGTCCCGGGTGTAGTACATGGGGCAGTTTTCAATGGCGATCCGCACCCCCCTCTCGTGGGCGTATTGAACGATGGGCGTCCACACGCGCACCATCTCCTCGATGTTTTCCTCAGGCGTTTTGCCCAGATCCCGGCCGATGAACGTGCTGACCAGATTGATGCCCATCCTCTGGGCGGTATCGATCAGGCGGTAAATGTGCGCGATATAGTGTTCCCGTTTTTCCAGATCTCTGTCCAGCGGGTTCGGATAATAGCCCAGGGCGGAGATCGATACCCCCTTGCCCGCAGCGTAGGCGAGCAGCGCCTCCTCCCCGCCCTCCGGCAGATCGTTCACATCAATGTGGGTCACTCCCGCGTAGCGGCGCAGCGCCTTTCCCCTGGGCCAGCACATCATCTCCACACAGGACAGCCCTTTTTCTGCGGCTAGGTCGATGATCTGGTGAAAGGTGTAGCCGGGCAGGATCGCGCTGACGAGACCAAGTTGCAGCATGTTTGGCACCTCCTAAATTGTAAACGTTTACATCCTTGCTTGAGCGAAATTATACAATACCTGGAGAAAAAAATCAATAGTTTTGTCGAAAAATTCTCAGAAATTTTTCCCAGCTGGGATGATCAACCAAAATTTCAAATTTTTTTGGCGAATCTTATTGCTTTTTCCTGCCGCAAAGCGTATAATCCGTGTGTAAACGTTTTACATCTAAGCTGCAGAACAGGTGATAACATGGTATCAATCAAAGACATCGCCGCGTTGACAGGATACTCCGTCGCCACGGTATCGCGCGTCATCAATCAAAGCCCCAAGGTCTCCGAGGAGACCCGCCGCCGCGTGGAGGAGGTCATCCGCTCCACCGACTACCACCCGAATTTCATCGGCCGCAACCTCCGTTCCTCCGCGTCCATGAAGATTTTGATGCTGCTGCCCACACTGGACAACACATTTTTCTCCGACGTCTTGCGGGGCGCCGGAGACGCGGCCATGGCCGCGGGGTATCAAATTGTGGTGGGCGTCACCAATAAAAAGGCGGAGGTGGAGGAGAGCTACATTTCCATGCTCCGCTCCTGTCAGGTGGACGGCATGGTGCTGACCAACACTATTTTGGACAAATTTGATTTGAACCGTTTGGCCGGGTCCTATCCGGTCTCGCTGCTGTCCGACATTGTGGAGGGAGCCGATTTATCCTGCGTCACCATCGACAACGTGGCCGCCGCCAAGGAGGCCACCGAGCATCTGATCTCCCTGGGCCACAGGCGGATCAGCATGGTAAACGGCTACTACTACCGAAGCCTCTCCATCGACCGTGAAAACGGTTACCGCATGGCCTTAGAGCAGGCGGGGCTCACCTATGACCCCACTCAAATCGTCCGGGCGGACTACAATTTCAAGGGCGGATACAGCGCGGCCAAAAAGCTGATGACCCGCAAAGATCCCCCCTCGGCCATCTTCTGCTCGGCCGACTCCATGGCCATCGGCGCGGTGCGTTATCTGATGGACCACGGGCTGGACAAGCAGGTGTCGGTGATGGGCTTCGACAACGTGCAGGAGAGCGAATATTTTTTCAACGGCATTTCCACGGTCAACCAGCCAAAATATGAGCTGGGGCAGCAGAGCGTACAGCTGCTGCTGGAAAAAATCCAGGACATCCACGCCCCCAACAGGCGGCTGATCCTTCCCCACGAGCTTGTCATACGCGGCTCCTCCCATCCCTGCCTGGGAGGATAAACCCGTGCGCCTGCGCGTGTCCGCGCGGCGCCCCCAGAAAAGGAGTTATGCAAATGAGTCAAATCCGAACCTGCGTCGTCGGCGTAGGCTTCATCGGCGCGGCCCACATCGAAGCGCTGCGCAGATTGGGCTATGTAGACGTCACGGCGCTGTGCGACAGCAGAAACAGCGCGGCGCTGGCCCAGCAGCTGCACGTTCCCAAGGCCTATGCCAGCTATGAAGAGATGTTGGATCAAGAGCGGCCTGACGCGGTCCATATCTGCACCCCGAACGTCACCCACTTTCCCATCGCCAAATATGCCCTGGAGCACGGCATCCACGTTCTGTGCGAAAAGCCCCTGTCCTACACCCAGGAGGAGGCCGATGAGCTGGTCCGGCTGGCGGAAGCCTCCGGGCTTGTCCACGGCGTAAACCTCCACTGCCGCTTCTATCCCATGGTGCGCGAGATGAAGGAACTCATTCAGCGCGGAGACCTGGGGAGAATTTTCTCCGTCCATGGCGGCTACTTCCAAGACTGGCTCCTGCTGGACACCGACTATAGCTGGCGGCTAGAGCGCGCCTGCACCGGATCCACCCGCGCCGTGGCGGACATCGGCTCCCATTGGATCGACGCGGTGGAATTCGTCACCGGCCAGCGGATCACCCGTGTGCTGGCCGACTTCGCCACCTTCCACCAGACGAGGAAACGCCCCGTCCAACAGGTCGCTTCGTTTGAGAACAAGCGCGTCCAGGCCGGGCAGTATGAGGAGTTCCCCGTAGATACGGAGGACTACGCTCAGGTCTTGTTCCAGATGAGCAGCGGCGCAAAGGGCAGCATGATCGTCTCCCAGGCCTACGCGGGGCGCAAAAACCAGATGATTCTCTCGGTGGCCGGCTCCCAGCGGGCGCTGCACTGGGACAGCGAGTCCCTCAACGAGCTCTGGATGGGGGAGCGCACCGCCTACAACCACACCATCGTGAAGGATCCCGCTCTGCTCTGCTCCGGCTCCGCCGCTCTGTGCCGGTACCCCGGCGGCCATGTGGAGGGCTTTCCGGACGCGTTCGTCCAAAGTTTCGGCGCGTTTTACCGGGCGATTCAAACCGGCGAGGCAGGCGCCTTTGCCACCTTCCAGGACGGACGCCGGGAGATGGAGGTCTGTGAGGCAATTGCGCGCTCCGCACAGGAGCAGCGCTGGCTGGAGGTCGTCCCTGACCGCCGCTGAGGCGCCGTATGGGAAAGGGCAAAGCGAGAGCGCCATCGTCTTTCAAGCGCTCATAGATTTTTTCAATATTCGCAGAGGCTACCAATTCATTAGAAGATCAACAGCGGCGCGGGCGGGGATCATCCCCGCCCGCCCTTTTCGTCATCCCTCTCCTGCCTCAGCCGGCCCTCCGGTTCCGCGCTCATGGCCAACCGATTTTCAGACAAACCACAGGCGGCTTTTTCATTCCGTTCAGTCGGAGCAAAAAATAGAATACTTCGATTTGCTTTCTGGAAATGATGTGCTATAATAGCGACAATTGCCGTATGTCAAAAGAAATAGCCGCAGAGAGGGATTATCAATTTATGAAATCACTTTCCGTCCAAAAACGGGACCCATTCTACCGCCAGCTTACCGCCCTGGTCTTCCCCATTATGGTCCAGTCTTTCATGCTGGCCCTGGTCAGCGCCACCGACGCCGCCATGCTGGGCATCGTAAACCAGGAATCCCTGTCCGCCGTGTCCCTGGCGGGGCAGGTGCAGTTTGTACTCAACCTCTTTGTCACGGGAATTGCCGCCGGAACCGGGATCATTGCCGCCCAATATTGGGGCAAAGGGGACCCAGCTTCCATTGAGCGGGTGATCCCTGTGGCGCTCCGGGCCAACCTGATTTGCGGCGCGCTCTTCTCCCTGTGCGCCTTTTTCGCTCCTCGGCTGCTTATGCTCATTTTCACCGACGAGCTCCCTCTCATCGAGCTGGGCGCGGCCTACCTGCAGGTGGTGTCCCCCTCCTACCTGCTGTGCGCCATCTCCCAGATCTACCTCATTGTGCTGAAGAACACCGGCGCGGCGGCGGTCAGTTCCCGGATCAGTTCCTCCGCCGTGGTGTTGAACATTGTTCTCAACGCCGTGCTCATTTTCGGCCTGCTGGGCTTCCCCGCCCTGGGGGTGCGGGGCGCGGCCTGCGCCACCGCCATCGCCCGCGGGGTAGAGCTGGTTTGGAGCGCCTGGGCCACCCGCCGCAGAGGCGTGGTGCTGGTGCGGTGGGATCGGCTCCTCCAGAGGGAGCGGGTTCTGACGGGAGACTTCTGGAAGTACACCAGACCCGTCCTGGCCGCCGCCATGGTGTGGGGCATCGCCTTCACCCTCTACTCCGTCGTCATGGGGCACATGGGCACCGATGCGGTGGCCGCCAACTCCATTGTCAGCATCGCCAAGAGTCTGCTCTCTTGCCTGATCCGGGGGGTGGGCGGCGGCGCGGGCATCCTGATCGGCAACCTGCTGGGGGCCGGAGAGCTGGAAAAGGCTCGGGAATACGGGGGGCGGCTCACCCGCCTGGCCATCCTCATCGGATGCCTGTCCGGCGGTACGCTCATGCTCCTGTCTCCCCTGATCGTCCGCCTGGTGGGCTATGGGGAGACAGCCTCCCACTACCTCCAGGGGATGCTGCTGTTCTGCGGGGTGAACATGGCCTTCCAGTCGGTGAACCACGTGGTGCTGGATGGTATCTTCTGCGCCGGAGGGGACTCCAGGTTCGACATGGTGGGCAACCTGGGGGCTATGTGGTGCTTTTCCGTACCTATGGGCTTTTTGGCCGCGTTTGGGCTGAAGCTCCCGGTCCTGGCGGTATACTGCATCGTGAATATGGATGAGATTGTCAAGATCCCCGCAGTATACCTGCACTATAAAAAATACATCTGGCTTCGCAACATCACCCGGCAGGAGAACGCGTGACAAGCGGCGGCAGAAAATTGAGCGACGAAAGGCGAGGATCATTTTATGAGTAAATTTACCGTATATTTTGTCCGCCACGGGCTGACCACAAGCAATGAGAAGGGGCTGCTCTGCGGTTCCACCGATGCGCTGGTGTCCGAGCGCGGCCGCAGCGAGCTGAAGGAGCTGAAGCGGCGTTATCTCTATCCGGAGGTGGACCATCTCTACGCCAGTCCCGCCATTCGATGCCGGGAAACCGCCGCGATCCTCTACCCCGGCATGGAGCCGGAGCTGGTGGAAAACTTTTGGGAATTCCGCTTTGGCGAGATGGAAAGCCGGCCGACCTCCGATTTCATGGACGCGCCCATCTACCGGAAATGGCTGACCCAGGCGCCTGATTTCGGATTCCCTGGCGGCGAGACCTTGATGGAGACCCAGCTGCGCGCCCTGGCCGGGATGACCCACGTGGTGGCGGACGCCCAGCGGAACGGATACGAGAAGGTGGCTATCGTGGCCCACGGCGAGGTGTTCTCCCTTTTGTTCCAGGCGGCCCTGGTGTCGGAGCAGCCTGTGGCGGCGTTCCTGCTGTGCCCCAACGGTATGGGCGTGACCGCCGAGGTGGACAGCGAGATCTGGTTCCAAGAGCGTAAAATGGACTTTGTGCAGTTTTTCCCCTCCGGTGCCCCCCGGCTCCGGCCGGAGGACTCCCCCTATTTTCAGCCGGCCGCAAAATAGACGTCTGACCACCTAATACCAGCGGCATGAGCGGAGGATACGCCCGCCGCCATGCTTGCATTTTTTGACAAGAGTGCTATACTGTGCGTCACAAGCAATATCAGAAAGAAGCGGTGCAGATTGGAAGCAGCAGCGGCAAAGAGGCAGCTCGATATGCTGAACGGGCCGACTTGGAGTAAGATTCCGCGGTTTGCCCTGCCACTGGCGGCGACGGCCATCCTGGGCCAGCTGTTCAACGCGGCGGATATGGCTGTGGTCGGCAACTTCACCGGCGATATGCGCACGGCGGCGGTGGCTGCGGTCAGCGCGAACAGTTCGCTGATCGGCTTGGTTGTCAATTTATTTGTTGGAATCTCTCTGGGCGCGAATGTGACGATTGCCTACGCCATCGGACAACATGACGGCAGAGCCGTGAGCAGGGCCGTCCACACCGCCATCGTCATGTCCCTGCTGGGCGGCGTGTTTGCCGCCATCCTCGGTGAGCTGACCGCCGCGCCGCTGCCGGAGGCGCTCCACACGCCGGACGACGTCCTTCCGCTGGCGCTTTTGTACCTGCGCATCTATTTCGCGGGGCTGCCGGTCATCCTCCTCTATAATTCGAGGCGGCGATCTTCCGCAGCGCCGGTGAGACGCGAATCCCTTTGATCGCGCTGTCGGCCTCCGGTATCCTAAACGTGGCGCTGAATCTGTTTTTTGTGGTGGTCCTCCATATGACGGTGGAGGGCGTGGCCGCCGCCACAGTTCTGTCCAACGCCGTCAGCGCCGCCATCCTATACCGCTGCCTGCGCCGCACGGAGAAGATCGTCCACGTGGAGCCTAGGGAACGGCTGAGCTGGATCTACTGGGTATTTCCGAAAAGCCCGACTTTTAAGACCATCATGGCGGTGTTTCCCATCAGCCTTGCGGTGACGGCCTTGCTGATGCTGGCCGCAGTGCTATGCTGCCGCCCATCGCGGCGGTTCCCTGCCGCAATGTACGGCGGAGCACCATCCGCCGAGAGCAGATCATAGCGTATAAATGCCTTGGCGGGCTTTTCTCAACTCGCCAAGGCATTTATTGTCTGAGAAATCGCATATTTTGTGAACAAATATGACTTCCTTTGTAAACGTTAGCACTCTCCTATTGACAGTGCTAATTCTGTGGAGTATGATACAGCCATACGACAGAGGAGGGGCCGTAAGGCAGCCGCTCCTGCCACAATTTGATTGGAGGAATCGATATGTTACCCAGTATTTTTGGTGAAAATCTGTTTGATGAGTTCTTTTCCGACCCGTTCGATCTGATGCGCATGCCCGCGCTCCACGATGGCCGGGAGCAGCTGTACGGCAAGCACGCCCGGAACATCATGAAGACGGACGTCCGCGAGGTGGGCGACAGCTATGAGGTGGACGTCGATCTGCCCGGCTTCAAAAAGGACGAGATTCAGGTGGAGCTGAAGGACGGCAATCTGACCATCAGCGCCGCGAAGGGGCTGGACAAGGACGAGCAGGACCAGCAGGGCCGCTATATCCGCCGTGAGCGGTATGTGGGCGCCTGCAGCCGCAGCTTCTATGTGGGCGATCTGCGGCAGGAGGACATCTCCGCCAAGTTTGAGGACGGCATCCTGAAGCTGACCATGCCCAAGGCAGAGAAAAAAGAGCTGCCCCAGAATAATTTCATTGCCATCGAATAACGGCCGCGTTCCCAGGAAAGCCCCCGACGGTGTTGGACACCGTCGGGGGCTTTTTGCAGTCAACCGGCCACACCCTCAGATGCGCCTGCCCGTGTATTGAGTCGCCTCCAGCGCGGTGCCAGCCAGCGCCCGCAGCCGGGTGTTCAGCGCCGCGCCGTCATCCCTGCCCTGCCGTTGACTGGTTCGGCCAGTGTTGCTGATCTGTGAACCCGCTGCTCTTCTTCCTCCGGGTTTCGGTGACAAGCCCATTGAAAGCCCATACGTTTCCGTTTTGTTCGAATTTGATCGTTTTTGTTCTTTTGTGCAGCATCACTAAAATTCGTCCCCTCTTTTTGTGATTGATTTTTTTCAGAAATAATTGACTTTAATCGTTCTTAAGTGTAATATACAAATACACCAAATCCAATCACGGTAAATCACTCCCGCTCGATTCCAAGTATGATCCTGCATCCATACTGCTGCCCGCAAATAAAGCACCGTCATTTTTGGACACAGCCACTATCCACATTTTTTAATTTAGAGGAGGCTTCGCCATGGTTTATACCGTCACATTCAACCCCGCCCTGGACTACGTGGTCCGCATGGATGGATTTCAGCCCGGAGACATCAACCGCACCCAGAGTGAGGAGGTCCAGTTCGGCGGCAAGGGCATCAACGTGTCCACGGTCCTTCGCAATCTGGGCATCCAAAATGTGGCCCTGGGCTTTCTGGCCGGGTTTACGGGCCAGGCTCTGGAGCGCGGCCTGCGGGACAGCGGCATCCAAACCGATTTCATCTGGCTCCCCGAGGGCTTGACCCGCATCAACGTGAAGATCAAGGCGGGGGAGGAGACGGAGATCAACGGCCGGGGCCCGGCCATCCCCGCCGCCGCCCTGGAGGAGCTGTTTGGCAAGCTGGACCGCCTCCAAAACGGGGACGTGCTGGACCTGTCCGGCTCCATCCCCGCCTCCCTGCCGGACGACATCTACCAGAATATCCTGGCCCGGCTGGAGGGCCGGGGCATCCTCGCCGTGGTGGACGCCACCCGGGACCTGCTGTGCGCCGTCCTCCCCTACAAGCCCTTCCTCATCAAGCCCAACAACCACGAGCTGGGCGAGATTTTCGGTAAGGTCCTCACCACCGACCAGGAAATTGTGGACTGCGCGAAAAAGCTCCAGGAGAAGGGCGCCCGGAATGTTCTGGTGTCCATGGCTGGGGACGGCTCCCTCCTGCTGGACGAGACCGGCGGCGTCCACAAGCTGGGCGTCCCCAAGGGCAAGGTGCTCAACTCCGTGGGGGCGGGGGACTCCATGGTGGCGGGTTTCCTGGCGGGCTGGCTGCAAACCGGGGACTATGCCGCCGCCCACCGCATGGGCGCCGCCGCCGGGTCCGCCACCGCCTTCTCCGACGGCCTGGCCACCGAGGCCGAAGTGATGGCCCTGCTGGATACTATTTCTTGAAAGAAAAAGTATCCAAAAAGAACTTTAATTCCGCTGTAGCGGGGGGATAGCAGGAAACTTTTACCCGTGACCGAAACGCGGCAAACGGCAGCGAGACCATCAACGCCAAGTCCATCATGAACCTGATGGCCGCCTGCATCAAGCAGGGCTGTGAGATCGAGATCCAGTGCTCCGGCGAGCAGGAGAACGAGGCCCTGGCCCGCGCCGTGGAGCTGGTAGACTCCGGCCTGGGCGACCTCTGATCCCCCACAGGCGGGGGACCGCTCCCCCGCCCCATCAAAACCGACAGGAGGAATGTCAGATGATCTTACAGGGCATTGCCGCCTCTAGCGGCGTGGGCCTGGGCAGGGCGGTCTGCGTGCGGGAGGAAAAAAAGCTGGACTACTCCGGCGTGGCCTACTCCGGCAAGGAGTCGGAAAAGGAGCGCCTCCAGGCCGCTCTGGAGGAGTTTGAGGACCGCACCGACGCCATGGCCCAGCGCATCCGGGCACAGGTGGGGGAGAAGGAGGCCGAGATCCTCATTGGCCAGATCACCATGCTGGCCGACCCCTTCATGCACGCCCAGATGGAGGAGGCCATCGACAACGGCTCCTGTGCCGAGGCGGCGGTGGACGCCATCTGCACCATGTACGCGGATATGTTCGCCGGGGTGGAGGATGAGCTCATGCGCCAGCGCGCCACCGACGTGCGGGACATCCGGGACCGCCTGCTGGCCATCCTGCTGGGGGTGACGGGGGTGGACCTGTCCCGGCTCCCCGCCGGGAGCGTGCTGGTGGCCCGGGCGCTGGAGCTGCCCGCGGTGCTCAGCGTCCCCAAGGCGCTGGACCTCGTTGAGGACGGCGACAGACTCATTGTGGACGGCAGCGAGGGCAAGGCCATCCTGAACCCGGACGAGAGCACCCGCGCCGAGTACCTCAAGCGCCAGCAGGAGTTTTTGGCCAAGCGGGCGGCGCTGGAGGTCTACCGAAACCAGGCCACCGTGGACGCCGACGGCAGGGTATACCACCTCTATGCCAACATCGGCTCCGTGGCCGAGGCGGAGTCCGCCGCCCAGTCCGGCGCGGAGGGCATCGGACTGTTCCGCACCGAGTTTTTGTTCATGAACCGCACCAGCCTCCCCGACGAGACGGTGCAGTACGAGGCGTACCAGGCTGTGTCCAAGGTCATGGCGGGCAAAGAGGTCATCATCCGCACCCTGGACGTGGGCGGAGACAAGGCCATCGAATACCTGGGCATGGACAAGGAGGACAATCCCTTCCTGGGCCACCGGGCCATCCGCTACTGCCTGGACCGGCCCGAGCTGTACAAGGTCCAGCTCCGGGCCCTGCTCCGGGCGGGGGCGGAGGAGAAGAACATCAAGATCATGCTCCCCTGGTGACCTGCGTGGAGGAGGTCCGGGCCGCCCGGGAGCTGCTGGACCAGTGCAAGGACGAGCTAAAGGCGGAGGGCCTGCCCTACGACAGGGACATCCAGGTGGGCATCATGGTGGAGACCCCCTCCGCCGCCCTCATCGCCGACCTGCTGGCCCGGGAGAGCGACTTCTTCTCCATCGGCACCAACGACCTGACCCAGTACACCATGGCCGTGGACCGGGGGAATGCCAAGGTGGAAAAGCTGTACAAGACCTTCCAGCCCTCAGTGCTGCGCTCCATCCGGAATGTTATCACCGCCGCCAAGGAGGCGGGCATCCCGGTGGGCATCTTTCTCCTGAACCTGCTGGGCGGCGGCTTGAAGGGTCCCGCCTCCCCCGGCAGCATTATCGCCGAGATGATGCTGCCGCCAAAGGACTGCTACCTTGCCAACATCCTGGGCATTGCCGTCGCCGCCGCGGTCAGCTTCGCCATCTCCGCGTTCCTGCTGAAGTTCTTCGGCAAGGACGCCAGCCTGGCCGACGCCCAGGCCCAGGTGGCCGCCAGCAAGGCCGCCTCCAAGGGTCAGGCCGTGGAGTCCAGCACCGGCGCATCTGTCAGTGCCAAGGACGTGAAGAAGATCGTCTTTGCCTGCGACGCGGGCATGGGCTCCTCCGCCATGGGCACCACCATGCTGCGCAACAAGCTCAAGGACGCGGGCGTCACCGGCATCGAGGTCATCCACCACCCCGTCTCCGAGATCCCCGGCGACTGCCAGATCGTGGTCACCCACCATGAGCTGTCCGGCCGCGCCGCCCAGCGGGCGCCCCAGGCTCGGATCATCCCCATCCACAACTTCATGGGCGCGCCGGAGTACGACACCCTGGTTGACGAGCTGCTCCAGGCCCAGAAGGGCGGCTCCGCTCCTGTTCCCGAAGCGGCCCCCGCTGCGGAAGAACCCGCTCCCGCCGCCGAAGAGAAGCCCGTCCTGCTGGAGCGCAAAAACATCGTGCTGGGCTGCACCCCCGTCACCCCCGAGGAGGCCATCCGCGCCTGCGGGCGGCTGATGGTGGACAGCAGTTATGTGGACGAGAGCTACATCCAGGGGATGCTGGACCGGGAGGCCAGCTTCTCCGTGGCCATCCCCCACGGCACCAACGAGGTGAAGCCCCTCATCAAGAAAACCGGCGTGGTGGTCATGACCTACCCCGACGGCATCGACTGGAACGGCGACAAGGTCAAGCTGGTGGTGGGCATTGCCGCCAAGGGCGAGGAGCATCTGGAGGTGCTGGGCCGCATCGTGGGCATCGCATCCACCGACGACGACACCGACGCGCTGGTGGCCGGGGCCGACGCGGAAAACCTGTATCAAAAACTGAATGGCTTGGCCTGACGGCCGGAAAGGAAGAGTTTCCATGAAAACAAAAGCAGTCCGCCTGTACGGCGCCAACGACCTGCGGCTGGAGGAGTTCGAGTTGCCCGAGATCAAGGACGACGAGATCCTGGTCCGGGTCATGAGCGACAGTATCTGTATGTCCACCTATAAGCTGCTCATCCAGGGCAAGGCCCATAAGCGCTGCCCCCAGGACGTAGACGTGAACCCGGTCATCATCGGCCACGAGTTCGCCGGGGACATTGTGAAGGTGGGCAAAAAGCGGCAGCACGAGTTCAAGCCCGGGGAGAAGTTTGCCCAGCAGCCCGCCATCAACTACAAGGGAAAGCTGGACTCCCCCGGCTATTCCTACCGCTACTGCGGCGGCGCGGCTACCTACTGCATCATGCCCAACGAGGTCATGGAGATGAACTGCCTGCTCCATTACGACGGCGAGAGCTACTTCGAGGCCAGCCTGGGCGAGCCTATGAGCTGCATCGTGGGGGGCTACTACGGCAACTACCAAACCAACAAGGTCAACCACGACCACACCATCGGCGTCAAGGAGGGAGGCAGCGTGCTCATCATGGGCGGCTGCGGACTCATGGGCCTGGGGGCCATCGAATACCCCATGACCCTGGAGCGCAAGCCCGCCATGGTGGTGGTCACCGACGTGTCTAATGAGCGCATCCAGCGTGCCCGCCAGGTCATCCCCGAGTCGCTGGCCGCCCGGCACGGCATCAAGCTGGTGTATGTCAACCCCAACGAGTGCCAGGATCAGCTGGGCGATCTGCTGGCGCTCACTGATGGCAAGGGCTATGACGACGTGTTTGTGTATGCCCCCATCCGCCCCCTGGCAGAGATGGCCGACAAGCTACTGGGCTTCGACGGGTGCATGAACTTCTTCGCCGGACCCACCGACAAGCAGTTCTCCGCCGAGATCAACCTCTACAACTGCCACTACACCTCCACCCACATCATGGGCACCACCGGCGGCAACACCGACGACTTGAAAGAGTCCATCCACCTGGCCGCGGAGGGCAAGATCCGCCCCGCCGTCATGGTCACCCACATCGGCGGCATCGACTCCATCGCCCAGGCCACCGACAACCTGCCCAAGATCCCCGGCGGCAAGAAGCTGACCTATACCCAGTTCGACCTGCCCCTCACCGCCATCGAGGACTTCCGGGAGAAGGGCAAGACCGAAGCGCTGTTCGCCAGGCTGGCCGACTCCTGCGACGCCCACGACGGGCTGTGGAACGCGGAGGCGGAAAAGATCTTGTTCGACCACTTCGGCGTGAAGTAATTCACTCAGCCCCCGCTTTCCACCTCAGGCGGGAGAGCGGGGGCTGTTTTGTGGAGGAAATTGAACGGGTCCGCTTGACCCTGCCCGCTTTTGATGATATGATGAAGCTATCCAAACACGGAGAGGAGTTTTCAGTATGCTGGCGGAGCTGCGGATGGAGTCCATTCTGGCGGAACTGGAAAAGGAGCAGGCGGTGAGCGTGGCCCAGCTGTGCCAGCTGACCGGCGCCTCAGAGGCCACCATCCGCCGGGATCTGAACGAGCTGGCCCGGCGGGGCAAGCTGAACAAGGTCCACGGCGGGGCCCTCCCCATCCGGGAGGAGTTCCGGGGGGAGGAGCCCAACATGGACGCGAAGCGCCAGCTCCACACCCCGGAAAAAATGCGCATCGCCCGGTATGCCGCCGGGCTGATCACCAACGACGACGTGGTCTATCTGGACGCGGGCTCCACCGTCATGCACATGGTGGAGTATATCCAGGCCCCCAACGCCACCTTTGTCACCAACAGCATGGAGTGCGCCCAGCGGCTCCCCGGGCGGGGCCTGCGGGCCTATGTGCTGGGGGGCGTCATCAAGCCGGGCACTCTGGCCATCGTGGGCTGTGAAGCGGTAGAGGGGCTGAAGCGGTATAACTTCACCAAAACATTTCTGGGGGCCAACGGGATCGCGGTGGGTCCCGGCTTCACCACCCCGGACCCGGAGGATGCCATGGTGAAATCCACCGCCGCCGCCCACGCCCGGGAGACCTGGGTGCTGGCCGATTCCAGCAAATTCGGCACCATTACCGCCGCGTCGGTTCTGCCCTTGGGCGGGGCCGGGATCATCACCGACCGGCTGGAGGACCGCAGATATTTGGAGTATACCGACATCCAAGTGGTTTGAACAAGCACCGCGCAGGAAAAGAAAGCCGCACAGTGCGGAAAGGGACATACCCTCTCCGCACTGTGCGGCTTTTGATTTTGTGTATCTTTAAGGGGTAAATCCGAAAAATACACAACGCGCTGGTTTCCGCTGTCCGGCGCACCGGCTCGCCGCGCCCTGCACACACGTGATCCGCAGGGCGGGACGGCTCGGTCCGCCGTACCATACACATTGTTGCACAAAATTCAAATTGCTCATTTAGCGTTATATTATTTCGTGGTTTTCCCTATGAATTTTTCAGGCGGAATCTGGACACCAACTGCCGCAGCATAGCGGCCTGACTGGACAACTCCTCGCTGGCGGCCGCGCTGGTCTCCGCCGTGGCCACATTGGTCTGCACCACGCTGGAGATCTGCTCAATGCCTTGGGTGATCTCCTGGGCGTTGGCAGCCTGCTGCTGGGTATAATCCGCAATGCCGTCGATAAGCTTACCCATTTCCTCCGCATGGGCCACCACCTCCAGCATGGACTCCGACGTGACCTGGGCGGCGCGCGCTCCCTCCTCCATGGAGTCCACCGTCTGGCCCAACAGCACGGTAGTTTCCTTGGCGGCCTCGGAGGACTTGCCGGCCAGCATCCGGACCTCGTCGGCCACCACCGCGAAACCCTTTCCGGCCTCGCCGGCCCGGGCGGCCTCCACGGCGGCGTTCAGCGCCAGGATGTTGGTCTGGAAGGCAATGTCCTCAATGATCTTGACGATGCGGTGAATCTCGGTGGATCTGTCACTGATTTTTTGAATCGTCCCCGTCAGGTTCTGCATCTTGTCACTGCTCTGCGTCAGCCCATTTTTGACCTCTTGGGAAAGCTGACTGGCCTGCTGGGCGCCCTGGGCAATGCGGTGGACGCTCTCAGACACCGAGCTGATGTGCTTGGCCAGCACCTCCACCTCGGCGGCCTGCTCGGTGGAGCCCTGGGACAGCCCCACGGCCCCGCCGGACACCTGCTCCGCTCCGGCGGCCACGTCCCGGGAGGCGGCGTGGAGCTGGCCCATCACATCATTGAGCTGATAGGAGATCTCGTCCAGGGAGTCCTTGATCTTAGAGAATTCACCGGTATACTCCTGCTCCAGCGTAAAAGCCAGGTTGCCCCCGGCGATCTCCCGCAGCTTCTCAGCGATCTCGTTGATGTAGGTGACATAATCCCGCAGGCGGTCGGTGACCCGGTTGAAGTCGTCCGCCAGCACACCCAATTCGTCCTTGGACTGATAGTAAATGGTCTGGTCCAGCTCGCCCTCGGCGATGCGGGTGGCGGCCCGGCTCAGCTCCGCCACCGGGCGGCCGATGATGCGCCGTACCTGGATGACTACCAGAACGGTGAGAAGCACCACCGCCAGCACCGCCATGACCACCATGACAACGGTGAGCCGGTGCAGTTCCGCCAGCACCTCCCCCTGGGACACATAGGCCACCGCCGTCCAGTCGCTGCCCGGCACCTGAGCCACTTGGACATAAGTACCGCCGTTCAGTGACAGACCGGTCCTGCCCGCGCTGATCTGTCGGCTGGCGTAAGCGTACAACCCGTCGGTCAGTTCGCTGAGCTTGCTGCCGGTGATCTGGGGGTCCTTGTGGCCGATGATGGTGTCCGTCCGGGTGTCCACCAGGAAAATGCCGCCGGTATCCTCAATTTGGATTCCGCTGACAATGCTGGAGATGGAGTCCAGGTACACGTCCGCCGCGGCCACACCCCGGACTGTGCCGTCCGCGTTTTTCAGCATGCCGGACGCGCCCACCACGTAGGATCTGCTGTCCTCGTCAAAATACACGTCCCCCAGGATGAAGTTCTGCGAGGCCACGCCGTCCTGATACCAGCTCTTGGTCAGGGCGTCGAAGTCCGGTCCCGGCACGAAAGAGGCGTGGTACAGCGAGCCGTCGGTAAGCGCCACATACAGTCCGGCGGGATAGGCTTCGTTCTGATCCACTGTATGGCGGATGTAATCCTGCATGGCGGGTATGTCCATATCCTCGTATTCGATGGTGTCACGCTGTGTCTCCAGCATGGTCAGAGTGCTGTTCATCCATGCCCGGGTCTCCTGAAGCGTCCGCTCCGTGGTGGTCCGCAAAAGGTCTTCGCTCTTATCCAGCAGGGCGCCGGACATCTGGAAATAAACCACCGCCAGCAGTGCTGCCAGCGCCAGCACCGCGCTTACCACGGTGGCAAACACAAGTTTTCCCGTGATTCCCGCACCGCGTCTTATAGATGAGGCGGAAGGGGTGGTTTGTCTCTCTCTCAACTTCATGACCTGAGCTCCTCCAAGAAATTGGTTTCAACGCCGTGCTCACAGAAATTTCTACGAACCCTGGAAACCGGCGCCAGTTTGAAACATCATATCATGTGAATCGCCAAAACGCAAGTCCTTTGTGGACTAATCCAGAGTCAGGTCGTGTATATGATTTTCCGAATCTCGGAGGGTATGCGAAAAAGGCGCTAAAAATATCCCAATTATCCTCAACCAGCTTTTCACACAGGAGGGGTAATGCTTTCCCCACTTCTCTTTAAACGTCATCAGGTTTTCCAGGGCTTCATCCTCTGTAACAGCGGTATAGACCCTTTCCAAATCAGCTATCAGCTTCAGCCAGAATTTGCTGCTCCGATTCTTGACTGATTAGGATGTCTTTTGTTCTCTATTTCACATACTTTTCGGCACTCTCTTAAAATGGAAAGCAAAATGGCAATCTCATCTCTCTTTCCTGCCCGTATGTATCTTCTTTGTTTTGTGGCCCGCCTGGACATTTCCTACCCAGGCAGACCGCTTTTCGACAGGCTGAGGCCGGTGTGCTTTTCAAAGAAAGCACACCGGCCCTTTTGTCTCTTACGGTTTGTGTGGATGGCGTCTTGCCTCCGCCTCGGCGGCGCGCTTTTCCGCCTCCGCCTTACCGGCCTCCTCGCGGGCCTTCTGCTCTGCGGCCAGCCGGGCCTTCGCATCCTCCACGGTTTCGCCGTCCCTGGTCAGGAACTCACCAACAAATTTGTCGGTCATTTTCGTGAAACCGCTGACAACGCCTTGCTCAATTTTCTTGTAACCGCCGACAACACCGTCCTCGATCTTCTTGTAGCCGCTAACGACTGTCTCCGCGATTTCCTCATTCGCTTTTACGAACTTGTTTTCCGCCATTGTGATACACTCCTTCTACGCTTATTTCAGCCCCTTGCAGAGCGGGATTAGGCACAGCAGCAGGACAAGGCCGATCACACCTACTACAATGCCGGGAACCATCAGGTTCTGCCATACCATGGTCATGCACATACCGACGCCCAGAGCCAGCGCTCCAACGATTCCCAAAGCAACGGCGCCGACGGTTTTCGCGTTGAGTTTGACAGCGGGCTTGCCCTCCATTTTGCGGCGGACAATCAGCATGGCGAGCAGCACCACAAGGCCAATCGCCGCCATCACAACGCCCTGCTGAAAGGCGTTCCACTCAGGGAGCAGGCACATACACATACCGATGGCGAACAGGATGCCTCCGATTGTCCCCAGGATCAGCGAAACGAAATTTTCCTTTTTCACATAGATCAACCTCCTAAAATTGGTGTGGATATTCGCGGGTTCGCTTGATGATCGTATTCTAAACCCGCTGTGTTTGTGAATTGCTTGAGAATTGTTAGAGAAATATTAATTATATTTTTTCCCTCTTCCGAATAATGCAAGAAGAATGATTGCTATTTTAGACAGCTTCTGGTATACTGTTATCTCAAGTATTTGTGAGTAATGCTGATATAAGAAAGGAGAACAACCATGGACGAAAAGCTGAGGCCTCTATTTACCCCATGGCACATTGGGAGCTGCGAGATCAAGAACCGTGTGGTACTCACCTCCATGGGCGGCACCGACTTGTTCGGCTGGATGGAAAAGAATCATTTTGACAAGGCTGGCGCCCAATTCATCCTGGAGGTGGCCAAAAACAACGTGGGGCTGGTGCTCCCCGGCTGCCAGCCGGTGTACAACCCCATGTTCGGCCAGTGGCTGCACAAGAACAAGAAGATGTATCGGGACCTGGCCGCCTGGATGCCGGAGTTCCACAAGACCGGGGCCAAGCTGTTCGTCCAGCTCACCGCGGGCTTCGGGCGGTCCTTCACCATCAGTTCCATGATGGAGACGCTGTACGCCAACCCTGTCCTGCGGGCAGCCTCCAAGCCCTTCATGGACCTGGACAAGATCACCGCCACCGCCAGCCCCTCTCCCAACCGCTGGTCGGACAAGGTGCCCTCAAGGGAGATGACGGTGGAGGAGATCCGGGAGTTTGTAGACGCCTTCGCCCAGACCGCCAAACTCCTCCAGGACGCCGGGGTGGACGGAGTGGAGGTCCATGCCGTCCACGAGGGCTACCTGCTGGACCAGTTCACCCTGAAATACGTCAACAAGCGCACCGACCAATACGGCGGCTCCCGCGAGAACCGCTACCGTTTCCCGGTGGAGATCGTCCAGGCCATTAAGGCGGCCTGCGGCCAGGACTTCCCCGTCTCCCTGCGCTACAGCGTGGTGTCCAAGACCAAGGGCTTCCGGCAGGGGGCCCTCCCCGGCGAGGATTTCGTGGAGGCGGGCCGGGATATAGAGGAGTCGGAGTGGGCGGCCAAGCACCTCCAGGACGCGGGGTACGACATGCTCAACTGCGACAACGGCACCTACGACGCCTGGTACTGGGCCCACCCCCCCATCTACATGCCGGAAAACTGCAATCTGGCCGATGTGGAGCACATCAAACAGTTCGTGGATATTCCCGTGGTGTGCGCCGGGCGGCTGGACCCCCGAACGGCGGCGGACTCCATCGCGGCGGGGCGGCTGGACGGCGCGGGCTTCGCCCGCCAGTTCCTGGCCGACCAGCAGTGGGTCACCAAGCTGATGCAAGACCGGGAGGAGGACATCCGCCCCTGCATTTTGTGTCACAACGGCTGTTTCAACATGAGCCATTACGAGGGTGTGCCCAACGATCAGGATCTGTATGACAGTCTCCATATGTCCCGCTGTGCCGTCAACGCGGAGACCATGCAGTGGGACAGGCATTACATCAAGAAAGCCCTCCCCCCTAAGCGGGTGCATATCATCGGCGGCGGCCTGGGCGGTATGGAAGCGGCCCGGGTGCTGAAGCTCCGGGGCCACGAGCCCATCCTCTATGAAAAGACCGACCGGTTGGGCGGGGCGTTCATCGCCGCCGGAGCGGAGTCCTACAAGGGAAGGCTGCGGGACCTGCTGGCCTGGTATGAACGCCAGATGCAGCGGATGAATGTGGAGATTCATTTCGACACGGAGATCAAGGACGTGACCCGCTTCGGCACCGACCAGGTCATCATCGCCACCGGGGCTTCCCCCATCGTCCTGCGGGGCATTTTCGGCCACGAGCGCATGGTGGAGGCCATGGAGTTCCTCAATGGGGAGAAATCCGTGGGCCACCGGGTGGCCGTCATCGGCGGCGGGCTCACCGGGTGCGAGATCGCCTATGAGCTGGCCCTCCAGGGCAAGGAGCCCGTCATCATTGAGATGAAAAACGACCTGGTGGCCCAGAAGGGCGTGTGCCTGGCCAACAGCTCCTACCTGCGGGAGTGGTTTGCCCTCCACGGGGTGCCCGTCCACCTGGAGACCACCCTCACCGCAGTCCATGAGGACAAGGTGCTGTGCCAGGATAAGAGCGGCAAAACGGTGGAGATCCCCTGCGACAGCGTCATCAGCTCGGTGGGCTACCTGCCCCATCCCCTGGAGGGCAAGGGCCGCAACATCCATCTCGTGGGCGACTGCAAGCAGGTGGGCAACGTGAAGACCGTGGTCTGGGGCGCCTATGAGGCGGCCATGAAGATTTGAGGAGGGAGTCTATGCGTGAGACAATGAAGCTGACCCAGGAGCAGCAGGCCATCCTGGACGGGGAAAAGGGCGAAACCTTAGCCAAAGTGATGGAGACCCTGGTGCGCTACGGCCAGCTGTTCGGGGCCCAGTCCATGGTGCCCGTCACCAGCCAATACAACCACCTGGTCACCTCCTTCGGGCTGAAGGCCCTGGGGCCGGTGTACGAGCTGATGGACAAATTGATCGCCGAGGGGGCGGCCTCTCAGCAAAAGTTCTCCGCCGACCCCCGGCCGGTGGACAAGAATGTGCCCAGCTCCTTTTTGCAGAATTTCGTGTTCCAGAACTTCATGTATACCCGTCAGGACTTTTACGAGGAGCAGCTTAATAAGCTGGGCCTGATGGACCAGGACGCCTTCACCTGCGCCTGCTATCTGGACCAGGTGGGCAACACCCCCAGGGAGGGAGACATCCTGTCCTGGTCGGAGTCCTCCGCCGTGGTGTACGCAAACTCGGTGCTGGGGGCCCGGTGTAACCGCAACTCGGGCATCATCGACCTGATGGGCTCGGTGGTGGGGTACGTGCCCTATTTCGGCCTGCTCACCGACGAGGGCCGCCGTGCCACCTGGATCGTGGAGGTCAAGACCACCAAAAAGCCGGAGGCCCAGCTGTTGGGCTCCGCCATCGGCATGAAGGTGATGGAAGACGTGCCCTATATCGTGGGGCTGGACCAGTGGCTGGGCACCCTAGACGACGCCGCCAAGACCTACCTGAAGGACTTCGGCGCGGCCACCGCTTCCAACGGCGCGGTGGGGCTGTACCACGTGGAGGGCATCACCCCCGAGGCAGCCCGGCTGGGCAGGGACCTGATCGCGGACGGGGCCCGGACCTATGTCATCGACGACGGGGAGCTCCAGCGGGTGTACGACAGCTACCCGGTGGTGTGGAAGAACAAGAACGCCAAGCCCAAGCTGTGCTTCATGGGCTGCCCTCATATGAGCCTGGAGCAGCTCACCACCTGGACGGAGCGGGTGGAGCAAGGGCTGCGGGAGGCGGGCAACAAGAAGGTGGTCATTCCCACCGTGTTCACCGCCGCCCCGGCAGTCATCAAGGAATTTGAGGCCACCCCCTATGGGGAGCGGCTGAAGCGGACCGGGGTGGTGCTCAGCTACATCTGCCCGCTGATGTACATGAACAACCCCCTCAGCGGGAAAATGCCCGTCATCACCTCCAGCAACAAGCTGCGCACCTACACCACGGCCCGGTACTACACCGACGGCGAGATTCTGGACCAGATCACGAAAGGGGGCAATTGAGATGCGCGAGTTTCAAGGACGGGTAGTGTCTCCCGGCAAACTCACCGCCAAAGCCCTGGTGTCCCACGGAGGGCTGAACACCCTGGCCTCCTTCCAGAAGGCTTTACAGTTCGGCGACAAAAAGGCCACCTGCGGCGACCAGAACAATCCCGACCTGTACGGAAAGGAGATGGCGGGCAAGGCATTGTGCCTGCCCCGGACCATCGGCTCCACCACGGGAGGGCTGGTGCTGTACTGCGCCTGCTCCATGGGCCGCCAGCCGGCCTGCCTGCTGTTCTCCGAGCCCATCGACTCCCTGGCCGCCGCCGGGGCGGTGCTGGCCGACGTGTGGCTGGAGGGGGAGCACACCGCCATGCCCGTGGTGGACAGCCTGGGAGATGAATTCTTAAGCTTCGTCCAGGACGGCATGACCGTCAACGTCCTGCCCGGCGGCGTGGTCCAGGTCATCTGACGGGAGGCGCCCATGACGATTTTATCTCAACTGAACGGCCCCGCAGTGTACGCCGTGTGCGGCGGCATCGTGGCCTTTGTGGCGGTGGTCTGCGTGGTGTTCATGGTCCGGGCCTGGCGGGCCGGGGTGGCCCTGGGCATGGACAAGGCCAAAATGCGCCGGGTCATCACCTCCAGCGTCACCTTCACCGTCCTGCCCAGCGTGGGCATTCTGCTGGGGGTCATCGCCCTGTCGGGCAGTTTGGGCACCCCCTGGCCCTGGCTGCGGCTCTCGGTCGTGGGGGCGCTGCACTACGAGACCCAGGTGGCCCAGGCCGCCGCCGAGCAGGTGGGCA
The DNA here is from genome assembly GCA_949948775.1 of uncultured Oscillospiraceae bacterium. GTDB lineage: Bacteria > Bacillota > Clostridia > Oscillospirales > Oscillospiraceae > Enterenecus. The sequence continues at coordinate 11,132 of CATLHC010000015.1, read as the reverse complement.
TGTCCTCCCTGTCTGCGGCGGAGATGACCCCCCGGGCCTTCACCACCATCGCCCTGCTCATGAGCGTGTGCATCATGTGGGGGATGCTGCTGTCCACCCTGTTCAGCAAGCGGTATCTCAAGAAGCTGGGCGGGGGCGGCGGTACAAAAGGCGGCGGAGCGGCGGGCTTCGGCGACCGGGCCATGACCGCCATGTTCATCGGCCTCATCTGCGCCTACCTGGGCAGCTATATCGGCGCCTTCGTCTCCGGCGGCCAGTTCCCCTTCAACGGCGACTGGTCCCCGCTGGCGGTGGCCGGGGTGTCCGCCCTGACCATGGCCGGGTGCGTGTATCTCTCTGAGAAAAAGGGCATGGCCTGGGTGGAGAGCTTCTCCATCGCGGGCAGTATGCTCGTCGGCATGGCCGCGGCGGTGCTGCTGCGGCTGTGGGTGTAGGAAGGGGGCCGTCACATGAACGAACAAGACAAGCAGGCGGCCTTTGACCGCTACAACGAGCGCACCCACACCATCGGCCGGGTGGTGAGCGTCACCACCCTGATCCTGCTCATCGGCGCGCCCTTCGCGCTGGGGGCCATCCTGGGGGCCATGCCCGACGTGGGGGCGGTGGCCAAGGGCTTTGTGTCCGTGGGCCTGGTGTGGATGGTCAGCGGGGTGGCGGAGTACCTCATCTACACCCCCATGCTGGGGGCCGGAGGCGGCTACCTGGCCTTCATCACCGGCAACCTGATCAACATGAAGATCCCCTGCGCCATCAGCGCCCGGGACATGGTGGGGGCCAAGACGGGGACGGCGGAAAATGAGGTGATCTCCACCCTGTCCATCGCGGCCTCCTCCCTGGTGACCATCCTGGTGCTGGCCCTGGGGGTGCTGCTGCTGGTCCCCCTCCAGCCCATCCTCCAGAGCGAGGTGCTCCAGCCCGCCTTCGCCAACGTGGTCCCCGCCCTGTTCGGGGCCATGGCGTACAAGTATTTCCGGGGGAGCATGAAGATCGCCGCCATCCCCCTGGTGGTCATGAGCCTGCTGTTTATCCTGATCCCCAGCCTCACCGGGTCCACCAGCTTCATGATCATCCCCAGCGGGGCCATGGCCATCGCCATCACCTGGCTCCTATACCGCTATGAAAGGAAGTCGAGCGACAAATGAAGAAACGGCATAAGCGCGCCCTGGCCATGCTGGCCACGAAGGAGGCCGGGGGGCTGTTCCTGGACCGGGCGGCGGCCCGGAGGGCGCAGGCCAAGGCGGTCAAGCAGCCCGAGCCGCCCAAGCAGTGCCCCTGCGCCAAGGCGGCCAAGACCGCCCTGGCCGGGGTTGGCGTTGTGGCAGGGGCCGCCCTGGGGGCGGCGCTGGTCCACACCGCCCTGATCCCGAAGAAGAGATCTGAGTACGTCCCCGCTCCCGACGGCCGGGCCATGGACTACGCCCAGAAGCTGTCCGCCATGGTGCAGTGCGACACCACCTCCCACGCCGGGGTGGCGGAGCCGGAGAAATTCCTGGCCTTCCACAGGGAGCTGGAGCGGCTGTTCCCCCTGGTCCACCGGGACCTGGAGAAGACCGTCATCGACGGCAACCTGCTCTTTTGCTGGAAGGGCCGGACGGAGGGGGACCCCATCGTGCTCATGAGCCACCAGGACGTGGTGCCCGCCGAGGGGGAGTGGCTCCACCCGCCCTTCTCCGGGGCCATCGCGGACGGCAAGGTGTGGGGCCGGGGGGCCTTTGACACCAAGGCGTCCCTCATGGCCTTCTTCCAGGGGGTGGAGGAGCTGCTCTCCGAGGGCTATGTGCCCCAGTGCGACGTGTATCTGGCCTCCTCCTGCACCGAGGAGTGGGCGGGGGACGGGGCCCCCAAGCTGGTGGCCGAGCTCCAGAGGCGGGGCGTGCGCCCCTTCCTGGTCATCGACGAGGGGGGCGGCGTCATCACCGACCCCATCGGCGGGGTCAAGGGCAATTTCGCCATGGTGGGCGTGTTTGAAAAGGGCAAGGCGGACGTGCGCTTCACCGCCCGCAGCTCCGGCGGCCACGCCAGCGCCCCGGGGAAAAACACCCCCATCGCCCGGCTGGCCGCCTTTGTCCATGAGGTGGAGACCAAGCCCCCCTTCCGGAAAAAGTTCCTGCCGGAGGTAAAGTCCATGTTTGGGCGGCTGGCCCCTTACACCCCCTTCCACCTGCGGCTGGTGATGGGCAACCTGTGGCTCTTTGGCCCGGTGATGAAGCGGGTCATGCCCGCCATATCCGCCCAGGCGGCCGCCATGCTCCAGACCACCATCGCCTTCACCATGCAGTCCGGGTCGGACGCCTGCAACGTGCTGCCCCAGGAGGCCAGCGTCAGCGCCAACATGCGCTTCATCCCCCACCAGGGGGAGCGGGAGAGCTTGGAGGTAATCCGGGAGCTGGCCGCCAAGTACGGCCTGGAGATGGAGATCATGCACTCCAGCGACTACACCCCGCCCGTGGACATCAAGGGCGGCGCCTTCCGCCAGGTGGAGCGGGTCATCGAGGACACCTTCCCCGGCCTGCCGGTGTGCCCCTACGTGATGACCGGGGCTACCGACGCCAGCTTCTACCAGGCTATCTGTGACAACTGCATCCGCTTTGCCCCAGTGGTGGCCGGGCCGGAGCAGATGAAGGGGATGCACGGCCTCAACGAGACCATGGGGGTGGACTGCCTGCCCGGGGCGGTAGACTTCTACAAAAACCTGATCCGCGCTCAGGAGGAGCGGTAAACCTCTTTAAAAATTTGCGCGTTCAGGCAAATTTCAACCGCGTATAGCGCCGGCTTAGGCCGAACCATCCGGAACACCCAAAAACGAAAAGTCCTCAACGAGACAGGTTTTGCCTATCAAGGGTCTTTTTTGACAAACAGCTCAGCAAAAAAAGCGGGGAATGCAGCTGCATTCCCCGCTTTAATCTGTCGCGGCGCAAAGCTCCGCCCCATTGACAGCCTTTTCGCCTGTGCCGCTTAAACCGCGCCGCACGACGGCCAGGCTAGAAAGAGCCTCACCGCACCTTAATCAGCAGCAGCTCCCCCTCCCCCACGGACACCTTGGCCCGGCGTCCGGGCAGCACCTCATTGCTGACGCCGTACTGGTAGGTACAGGGGATCTCCGCGTCCCGCAGGGAGTATTTCGCGTCCTCAATGGTGACCCCCCGGGCGGTCCCTGAGATGTTCAGCAGGGAGAAGAAGGGGAAACAGCCGTCGATATACACCGGCTCCCGCCCTACCACCTCCATCTCCGAGTAGTCGTCCACCAGCAGGGCCCGCTTGCCCTGGGCGTGGAGGGAGAGCAGGATGGACAGGTTGCCTAGGGTGTGGTCCAGCCGCCCCCCCGCGGCGCCCAGGAGCAGGAAGTCGTCAAAGCCCCGCCTGACGGCCTCCTTCACAGCGTACACCGTGTCGGTGTCGTCCTTTTCGCAGGGGAGTACGATGGTCTCCACATCCAGGTGGGGGTTTTCGTGGGAGTCGAAGTCCCCCACGATCAGATGGGGCTCAATGCCCAGCGCCTCCTGGTGGGACAGCCCGCTGTCGCAGAAGATGTTGAAATCGTCCGGATTCAGGTAATCCCAAAGGGTTTGGTAGTTTTTGATCCCCGCCCCGCCGATGATGACGCACCGCCGCTTCATGCCGCTCCCCTCCGTCACAGGATGTCGATGTACTCGCCGCTCAGCGCCTTGTTCATGCTGCGCACGGCGCAGAACTTGCCGCACATGGAGCAGCTGTCCTCGTGCTCCGGGCTGCGGTCCGCCCGGATGGCGCGGGCGGTCTCCGGGTCCAGGGAGCATTCCCATTGCTTTTCCCAGTCGAAGGTCCGCCGGGCGTCCGCCATGGCGTCGTCCAGGTCACGGGCGTGGGGGATTTTTTTGGCGATGTCCGCCGCGTGGGCGGCGATCTTGGAGGCGATGATGCCCTGCTTCACGTCGTCCACATTGGGCAGGGCCAAATGCTCGGCGGGGGTGACGTAGCACAGGAAGGCCGCTCCGGCGGACGCCGCCACCGCCCCGCCGATGGCGGAGGTGATGTGGTCGTAACCGGGGGCGATATCGGTGACGATGGGGCCCAGCACGTAGAAGGGCGCTCCCATGCAGATGGTCTGCTGGAGCTTCATGTTGGCCTCGATCTGGTCCAGGGGCATGTGGCCGGGGCCCTCCACCATGACCTGCACATCCTTCGCCCAGGCCCGCTTGGTCAGCTCACCCAGCCGCACCAGCTCCTCGATCTGGCACACGTCGCTGGCGTCGGCCAGACAGCCGGGGCGGCAGGCGTCCCCCAGGGAGATGGTCACGTCGTACTCCCGGCAGATGTCTAGGATCTCATCAAAATACTGGTAGAACGGGTTTTCCTCCCCGGTCATGCTCATCCAGGCGAACACCAGCGAGCCGCCACGGGACACGATGTTCATCTTCCGCTTGTGGGTCCTGATTTGGTCGATGGTCTTGCGGGTGATGCCGCAGTGGAGGGTGACGAAGTCCACCCCGTCCTGGGCGTGGAGGCGGACCACGTCGATGAAATCCTTGGCGGTCAGCGTGGCCAGGTCCCGCTGGTAGTGGATCACGCTGTCGTACACCGGCACGGTGCCAATCATGGCGGGGCACTCCCGCACCAGCTTCTGGCGGAAGGGCTGGGTGTTGCCGTGGGAGGACAGGTCCATAATGGCCTCCGCCCCCATGTCCACCGCGGCCATGACCTTTTTCATCTCCACGTCGTAGTCCTTGCAGTCCCGGGACACCCCCAGATTCACGTTGATCTTGGTGCGCAGCATGGAGCCCACTCCGTTGGGTTCCAGACAGGTGTGCAGTCTGTTGGCGCAAATGGCCACCTGACCCTTGGCCACCCACTCCCGGATCTCCTCGGTTGTGCGGTACTCCTTTTTCGCTACCGCCTCCATCTCGGGGGTGATGATGCCCTGACGGGCGGCGTCCATCTGTGTCGCGTAGGTTCGTTCCATTCCGGTCTTCCTCCTTTTTATCTGGTGAATGGCCCGCTGATGGCAAAGGTGTGGTCCAGAGGACCGCTGCCCTTCCCCAGATCCAGCATGGCCCCCAGCGCCCCGGACAGGTACGCCTTGGCCCGCTCCACGGAGGTTTCCAGGTCCCGGCCCAAGGCCAGGTTGGAGGCGATGGCGCTGGACAGGGTGCAGCCCGTGCCGTGGGTGTTGGGGTTGTTCACCCGCCTGCCGTGGAACCACCGCCCCTCCCCGCCTGCGTACAGGAAATCGCTGGCGTCGTTGAGCCGGTGGCCCCCTTTGCACAGCACGGCGCAGCCGCAGGCGTCGTAAATGGTCCGGGCGGCCCGCTCCATGCCGCCGGCGTCGGTAATGGACATACCGGCCAGCAGCTCCGCCTCTGGGATGTTGGGGGTAATCACCGCCGCCAGCGGGAACAGGCGGCGTTTCAGCGCACCGACGGCGTCCTCCGAGATAAGGCGGTCGCCGGAGGTGGCCACCATCACCGGGTCCACCACAATATTCTTTGCCCCGTACTCCTCCAGCTTGTCCGCGATGACCTGGATCAGCGGCACGCTGGCCACCATGCCGGTCTTCACCGCGTCGGGGAAGATATCGGTGAACACACAGTCCAGCTGCTGGGCCAAAAACTCCGGGCTTGACTCCACAATGCTCTTTACGCCGGTGGTGTTCTGGGCCACCAGGGCCGTGACGGCGGTCATGGCGTATACGCCGTGGGCGGTCATGGTCTTGAGATCGGCTTGGATTCCCGCGCCTCCGCTGGGGTCAGTTCCAGCGATTGATAATGCTGTTTTCATTGCTGTCCTCCTTGCATTATATTGATCGCGCGCCAGCGGGACCCCCGCAAAGCCGAACTTCCGGCTTTGTGGGGAGAGGAGGCGCAGCGGAATGAGCAAATTTTCGCCGCAGGCGGAAACGAGCGATCTGGAGCTTGTGCCGATGAGGCGCCCTCAATCCATCCGCCGCTTGAAGTCTCCGGCTAAAACGCCGAGGCGAGCTTCCAAAACAGATCAAACTCTGAGAAATCCGCCAAGTAAATATCAGCCAGTGCGTTCAGCTCCTCCTGCCGCTTCTCGTGGCGGTCGTATACGGCGGCCACCGGGAACCCGTCCGCCCTGGCCGTCCGGGCGGCGTAGAGCGCGTCCTCAAAGACCACGGTTTTTGATCTCTCGGTCCCCAGGAAGCGGAGCGCCGCCTCAAAAATATCCGGCTCGTCCTTGCCCTTCCCCACCTCGGTACAGGTGAAGATCCTCTCAAAATAGGGCAGCACCCCGCAGCGCTCTAGGGCGGCCTCCACCAGATACCGATCTGTAGCGGTGGCGATGCACAGCCTCACCCTCCGGCGGGACAGCTCCCGCACAAATTCCCCTACCCCCGGCTTCAGCGGGACCTGCTCCCAGTAAAAATGTTCCAGCCGGCTGTTCACGCCGTCCACAATCTCCTCGATAGACAGCGTCACGCCGTACTCGGTCTGATAATACCGCGCCGCTTGCCGGAGGCTCATGGTCTGGAACGTCTCATTCAGGTTTTCTCGGGGGGTATACCCGATGGAGCGCAGATAGTCCTCTCCGATGGTGTCCCAGACGGACATGGAGTCCAGCAGGGTGCCGTCCACGTCAAAAATCGCGCCGGTAATCATACGCCCGCCGCCCTGCGGGCCAGCTCCTTCAGCTCCCGGCAGCGGCCCTCGATGTCCTCCGCCCCAAAGATAGCGGACACCAGGGCCACGCCGTCGACGCCCGTGCCGGACAGCTCCAGAATGTTGTCTTTGCTGATCCCGCCGATGGCGGTGACGGGAATGTCCACGGCGGCGCAGATGTCCTTCAGCGTCTGACGGGACACCGCCTTGGCATCCAGCTTGGTGGAGGTGGAGAACACCGCCCCCACCCCCAGATAGTCCGCCCCAGCCCGCTGGGCCGCCAGGGCCTCCTCCACGGTCCGGGCGGACACGCCGATCATCATGCCCTCGCCCAGGTTGGCCCGGACCCGGCCCGCCTCCATATCGCTCTGGCCCACGTGGACGCCGTCCGCGCCGCAGGCCAGGGCGATTTCCACGTTGTCGTTGATGATGAACGGCACACCATAGGTGCGGCACAGGGCCCCAATCTCCCTGGCCTCCGCCAGAAACTCCGCCTCCGGCAGGTCCTTCTCCCGGAGCTGGACGCAGGTGACGCCCCCTTTTAGAGCGCACTCCACCTGCTGGTACAGGGTCTGAGCCCCTGTCCAGGCCCGGTCAGTGACGGCGTAGAGCAGCATGGTCTCCTTTTCACATCTCATGGTCCCACATCCTGTCAAAATATCTGATAATTGGCCTTTTGCTCCAAGGTCTCCCCATTCAAATGATAGACCGCGTCGATGATATCATTGCGGTAGGTGGAATTACCGTCCAGTTCACCCAAACGCTGATGGGCCAGCTGGCCGCATACGCCCATAGCGCACACCGCCGCAGCAGCAGCCTCCAGCAGCCGGTCCGGATTGGCGGTGATATAGGCCGCCGTCATGGCGGACAGCTGGCAGCCCGTCCCGGTGACGCGGCTCATCATGGGGTGGCCGTTGAAGATGCAAAAGGCTCGCTCTCCGTCGGCCACAATGTCGATGGCGCCGGTGATGGCGATGACCGCCCCGGTTTTCCGAGCAAAGCCCTTGGCGAAGCGAACCGCTTCCTCCAGGGAGTCCTCCGTCACCGCGTCGCCCAGGTCGGCGTCCACCCCCTGGGTGGAGCCGCCCCCCAGGGCCAGGGTCTTGATTTCGGAGATGTTCCCCCGGATGACGGCAAAGCGCACCTGGTCCAGCAGACGCAGGGCGGTGTCGGTCCTCAGCCTGGACGCCCCCGCCCCCACCGGATCCAGCACCGCCGGATGGCCCAGCTGGTTGGCCTTTTTCCCCGCAGCCAGCATAGCGGGGATGGTCCGGGCGTTCAGAGTCCCGATGTTGATGTTCAGCCCGGCGCACAAAGCGGTGATCTCCTCCACCTCGCCCAGGTCGTCGGCCATGATGGGCGAGGCGCCGCAGGCCAGCAGGATGTTGGCGCAGTCGTTGACGGTGACATAGTTGGTGATGTTGTGGATCAGCGGATGACGCTGCCTCACGTTGTCAAGCAATTCTCCCAGCATGGCTCAACCCTCCTTTGCCGGATGCTTCAGCGCGCCGGACTTGCTCAGCGCCCCCAGGATGACCCCGGACAGCACCGCGCCCGCCGCCGTGGAGATAAAAAACGGGATGATGTAAGCATAAAAAGCGATTTCGCCCGCGTTCTTCCCCATGACCAAAATGGCCACCGGGTAGGCGCACAGCCCGCCCAGCACCGCCGTGCCGAACACCTCCGCCGCCAAGGTAAGGGGGATGTTTTTTGTCTTCCAATAGGCCAACCCGCACAGCAGCGCCCCGCACATGCTGCCGGGGAAGGCCATGGGACTGCCCTGGCCCAAAAGATTGCGGAGCAGGCTGGCCACAAAGGCAGCGCCCACGCCGTAGCCGGGGCCAAGCAGGACGGCGCACAGGATGTTGACCATATGCTGCACCGGGGCGCACTTGCTCCCGGCGATGGGGAAATAAAATAGGCTCCCCGCCACCGCCACGGCGCACAAAACAGCGGCAAGACACAGCTTCTGGGTACGGTTCATGTTCTTCATGGTGTGATCTCCTTTGAAAATGATGTGAGAACGGCAGTCACAGCGTCGCTCCCCAAATGCGCGGCCTCCGCCGCAGAAGGATCGTCGGTCGAAGCTCACTGGCTTCCTCTCACGCCGGAACACGGCTTCCCATCGCTGTTCTCTACAAGGCCTGAGGCGCTCCCCTCCTGCCCGCCCAAATGAAATTGGGAGACGCCAGTTCTCACTTCCTTTCAAAAAAGATGGAGACAAAAAACAGAAGCCGCCCGATTTGGCGGCTTCCATCAAAATGCGTGCTGTCACAAAGCATCCCTACGTTGGCATTATCCAAATCAGGTTATCGGTCGAAGGTCACACCTTCCTCTCAGCCTGTACTACAAGCTCCCGTCTGTTCTATTGTCAGGGATATTGTACCCCTATCTTCCCCGCTTTGCAAGACTTTTTTTGAACTGTGATTCGGCTTAAACGGTGTTTTTAGAAGGAGCCTTAGCATCACTCTTTTAAAGCAGATTTGATCTCCTCCGCCGCCCGATCCACAACGGTTGCGGCCTCCGGCGCGCCCAAAGTTCCGTCAATAAAGTACTCTGCATATCAATGAGAATCAGAATCTTTTTCAGCGCGCTCTTCTCCCTTTTTACTGTCTTCGGTTTCTTTGGACCGCCCGCCTTCCTCCGGGCGGGGCGGCTGGAAGGCGCTCAGATACTCCTCCACGGAGCGGGACATTTCCCTGGAAAAGTCAGACTGGTATTTTCGATTGCAAAAGGCGGCCAGCCACTCTTTGTATGGCTGTCGGCCGGCCTGCGGGGCAAGCATTTCCCGCAGTTCTTCCGGGGCCATACGGCGGTATGCGTTTTCGTGGACAATGTGCTTTAAACCGCACCGCTCCGGCTTCGGCCGCTCCAGCTGCTGCTGTGTGGGCACCCCAATCACCAGCATGACCGCCGGAAACACATAGTCTGGAAGGTTGAGCAGCTCCCGATGGAACGCACACCGCTCCATGATATCCCCAATATAGCAGGAGCCCAGCCCTAAGCTGTCTGCGGCGGTCACTGCGTTTTGGGCTGCAATCGCGCAGTCCGTCACCGCCAGCATCAGATCCCCTGCCCTCGGAAGGCGCGGTTCGCAGCCGCCATCGACGAATGCGTCATACCATTTTTGGCAGTCGGCGCAAAAGATCAGCACCACCTCAGCCTTCGCGATAAACGGCTGGCCGTCGCAGGAGACCGCTAACCGGTCCTTGACGCTCTGGTCCGTGATGTCCAAAATCGTGTAGAGCTGCTGGTTGCCGGCGGTGGGCGCCGCACAAGCAGCCCTAAGAATCAGTTCCTTTTTCTCCGCCGAGACAGATTCCCCCGTGTAAGCGCGCACGGACTTCCTCGCAAGCAGCGCGGCCAAAATCTCATTCATGTTGAACGCTCCTCCCATTCAGCGGCTATATTAAGCCCATTTGATCCTGTTCGCAATTTTGAACGGCATCCCGTTCCACGTTCTCGCTCGTTTTATCTTCCCACATCTGAGCGCGGGACAGCTCCAGGGAGTGGACCAGCCCCCACTGTTCCTCGCTCAGCCGGATGACGGGAACCCCGTCCTCTCCCTCCTGCCACAGCAGCGCCTCAGCGGGAAAGCGTTTTTCCGCCAGATACTGAGCCATCTCTTCATCATCCAAGGCCCGGTCGCTCAAGAATTCGCTGTTGCTTTCATTCAGACCGGAAATGCGCCCAAAGGAGCCGCCCAGCAGCAGGGCCAGCAGCAGAACAATCAGCCTTATCCCACCTCCCCGGCTGCCGGGGCCACGGATGCCGCCGCTTTGCGGGGTTCGATCCTGATAACCTCCAGCCTCCCCCACCGGTCTGGTGCCCAGACCTGCGCCCCGCCTCTGTACGCTTTTGCCGGGGCCGGTCGCGTTTTTCTCTCTGCCTCTGGGTCTGCTGTTTTCCATGGCCGCATCTATTCTTTCAACCAACGGGTTTTCTTGGATATTATATGTCATATTGCGGCAAAGGACAAGTGGGTTTACGCGCAACGGCTTTCATAAACTAATGGGCGGCTTTTCTAAGGACAATAAGATCTTTGCCAAAGCTATACTCCGTTTCCCACACCTTCAAAGTGACGGGGGCTATTCCAGTCTGGTTGACGATCTCCACCATCCCCGGCGACACCGTTACCGCCAGCCTCTGGCCCTTCCACAGCAAGGTGTAGTTTAATCTGTTCCACGCTTTCGGCAGATTAGGGCTGATCCTCAGCTTGCCGCCCAGCATACGCAGCCCGCCGAAGCCCTGCACCACACACTGCCACAGCCCGCCGCAACTGGCGGCATGGATGCCCGCGTCGGAGGAGTGGGGGTTGGCGTTGTCCAGGTCGATGAGACAGGCTTTCTGGAACATCTCATAGCCCAGCGACCGGTCGCCGATGTCGCTGGCCAGGACGGAGTGGGTGGATGTCAACGCCGATTTGAAATTGTAAGAAAACGCCGAAGAAATTTTGTCATTTTTCGGCGGCGGGAGTAACAAAAATCAGGTACTGCCTTGCTCAAAAAGAGTGTTCACGATTTGCTGTTTCTGGCG
>CATLHC010000014.1 GCA_949948775.1 uncultured Oscillospiraceae bacterium | reverse complement strand
CCGGGAGAGCTCCCGCCCTCGCTCAGCATGCCCAGCAGCTCGGAGACCGACAGGCTTTGGACCACGGTGTTGTGGACCTGTACGCCGCCCGCCTCAATGGTCCCCCCGTGAATATGGGTGGAGTAGGCGTAGATGACCCCGCCCTGCGGCGGCCAGGGCTGCCTGCCTTGGCTGATCAGAGGCTCCGGTCGGGGCGCCGCCGGGGCCGGCGTGGGCTTCAGCGTGAGCAGATCCTGCGGGCGCCTGGGCTGGGGAGGATTTTGGGCGCAGTGGTCCTGGAACAGGCGGGAGTTGAAGTCATAGCAGTGGTCTCCCAGGTCCACGATCAGTCCCCGGTTCAGCAGCAGGGGAGCGGCTCCGTCCCGCAGGCTGGGGGTGATCGGAACGGCGCTCTCAACCTGATCGGCCAGCTCGCTGAGCAGGTCCGCCTCCTGGGGCGTCAGGATGCCCAGCCAGCGGTCCATCAGGCCGCCGCAGTCCCGCAGCACGGCCTCCTTCACCGCCCGCCAATAGATGTCCGCTCCGTCTTGCTTTTGCTCCAGGGCGTAATACGCCGCCCGGCACAGCAGGGCCGGAACGCCGCCGGTCAGGCGGGAGAGCTTGCCCAGCTCCTCCGGCGTGAAGTCGTCCCGGCCGCTGACGCCGCGCAGGAAAAGTCCGCACTCCGCCGGGTCCAGCCCCTTCAGGGGGATCTCGTGCCCCGCGAACAGCTGGGGGAGGAGGGAGCCGGAGGCGTTCTGGGGCAGTGACTCCTTGTCGAAGTCATAATCCGTGGCCACCACAAAGCAGAGGTTTTTGTCCACCAATACATTGCGCACGACGCCGTGGTGCTCGGCCAGCACATGCCTGGAGGACGTGAAGCGTTCAAACTGGTCGATGACCAGGACCACGCAGTAGCCCTTCATGCGTATGTATTTGCAGATTCTTTGGAAATAGCTCTGGGGTTCCCTGTTTTCCTCCTGGTACCGCCTGGCTCTGGCTACGATGTCGGCGTAGAGCCGCTCCTGGCCGCAGTAGTCCAGGACCTCCGCGGCGTCCCGAACGGCCTCGGCAAAAAAGTTATAGATATCCTCCGTGGCCAGGTCGGTGGGATAGCTGATCTGATTGATCAGGATATGCTCCTCAAGGGCCATCCGGCTGCAGTACTCGGGGGTGAATACGCTGCTGAGGAAGGCGCTTTTGCCAACGCCCTCCACACCCATGACCACTGTGTTGACTCCGCTGCGCAGCTTTTCGTCCAGCTCCTGCCGGACGGCGTCGCGGCCCACATAACGCTTTAAAAACCGGGGGATCTCTCGATAGGGATTGCTTCTGTTTCTCTCCAACCGATTCGACCTTCTTTCTCATTCTCTTCTCATACCTGACGCACAGCGCGCACCGGGCACGGCGGGAAAGCCCCATCAAAAATCGTCGCTGATCTTTTTCTTAGAGACGTTCAAAGCGTCCATTTGATCGGGCAGGCTCTCCCCTTTGTCCACCCGGGTGACCTGAGTGCGGAAGAAGCGGCGGTAGATCTCCCGCTTAAAGCAGTAGCGGTCTCGGCCGGTACTGTCCCGCTGAATCAGCTTCAGGTCGATGAGCTTTTCGATGGAGTCCGCGATCTGCCCGTCCATATGGGGCTTGCGCAGCAGGCTGCCCAGCCGGCTGTCCGCGGCTTCCGCCGAAACGGGCTGCTCGGGGGACGCTTTGCGCAGGCCGGCCAGCTGTTCCTTCAGCTTGTCCAGCGAGACGTAGCTTTGATAGCGGGGGGACAGACTGGCCAGGGCCTCCAGCACATCGTGCTCCATGTCCTCGCAGCCCTCGTAGAACTGGATGCAGTAGCTCCCCTCGCACACGCTGGAAAAGGCCTTGCAGACGTCGGAGGGATAGACCACGCCCCGGCGGTTTTCCTTGGCCACTTTGAGCATCTGGTTGCCCAGCAGCTTGGTGTACCACACCAGCCCGCCGGTGTAGCGGCGCACCCATTCCAAGGTCTCCTTGGGCAGAACGACCTCCGGATCGTCCCGATAAGGGGCCAGAAGCATCTCCTCCAGATCCTTCTGGGGCAGCTCGTCTACCTCAATCTGAGGCTTGAAGTCCTGGAAGGTCTGGTAATATCGCTCTCCCTTCCGGGTATAGCTGATCAGGTTGTTGGAGCCGCACAGAACGAAGTGGACGGCCCGGCGGCAATCGGAACTCTGGGTGATGGCGCGCAGGCCCTGGAGCAGAACGGTATCCTGCTGGCTGGACTGCATCCGGTGGAGCATCACGTCAAATTCGTCGATCATCAGCAGCAGGCCCTTTCGGGTCTGGGCGTGGTTGAGCTCCGCCTCCTGGCCGGCGGCTGGGGCGTTCATGGCCAGCTCCAGCTCCAGATAAAAGTCCTGGAGCTGGTCGGGCGAACGGTCCTGGTCTCCCTGGGCCAGGGTCCATTTTTCCACCAGCCGCCGCCACGCCTCGGTCCTGGTGGCCGCAGGGAGCTTGCGCTCCAAGGCGTTGAGCACTTTGGTGATGAAGGTGGTCTGAACGGGCTGGGTGACGACGCCCTGGCAGTCCACCCGGACCACGATGGCATCCTTGCAGGCGGCGCTGACATAGGTCTCCAGATAGTTGAGCAGAGACGTCTTGCCGGAACGGCGGATGCCCCGGATCACGAAGTTTTTGAAGTCGGGGAAAGCTTTGCCCGCCACGGTCTCCCGCATGGCTTCCATCTGCTGCTCCCGGCCGAAGAAGTCCTTACCCACCACGGTGCCGTTCTCGTCGATGTCGAATTGGACCGGATAGTCGGTGGCGTACCGGTCGGCGGAGAAGGCCAGCGGTCCGGCGGGTACAATGGTCAGCTCCCCCTTTTCCGGGTCGCGGCTCATCTGACGCTGGTTGTGGTAATAGGTAACGTTCAGGGTATAGCGCAGAGTCTTGGTTTCCTCCTCCTGCACCTCGTATTCCAGGGCGAAGGCCACCTTTTCGCCGGGCAGCAGGTTGGCGTAGCCGTATTTCCGGCCCAGCCAGCTGTTTTCCCCATCAAAGAACGTGGCCTGAAGCTCGATGTCGGTGGCCCGCTCCCGACCGGTATTCTGCAGTTCGCCGAAAATGGCGTCGATGCGCATGCCGGACATCTTGTGGTTCAACACCGTCACCGACAGGTCGGGGCGCTGGTCCAGGCTGTTGAGGGCGTCGTAAAGCTTGGTCACCAGGCTGTTGCGCACGTTCAGCCACTCTTCTCCGAATTCCCGGGAGATGGTCAGGCCCTCCAGCTGCTTGAGGGCGCTGGAATACGCGCCCTTGTAGTTTTCGGCGTTCTGCAGCTTGGGCCCGTTGATATTGCTGTAGGACCGGTCCAGGGTCTGGATCACGGTGAAAATGCTGGACAGGAAGGGCAGCCGGTTCTCCACAAAGCCGGCCAGGGCGTCGTAACCCCGGGTATTGCGCTGGTAGTCCTGAACGAGAGCGTCCACCGAGGGGCTGCTCTTGAGCATACGCTGCAGGGCGATGGGGATTTTGGCAATAAAGGTGTGGTAGTGGGACCCGTCGGTGGGATGGGCCTTGCAGTACAGCGCCAGCTCCCGCTCGGCCTGGAACGCCAGCAGAGGGTCGCTGTGCGGGCTGTCCGAGGTGTGGTAGGAAAAGTAATCCAGCCCGTAGCCGATCAAAGCCTCGCTCACCGCGAAGGCGCTGGGCTGCTCTTCCATGGCGATCCGGCAGTAGATCTGGCCGGAGACGGCCGCTTTGCCTTCATAGTCAAAGGGAGAGCACCGATCATAGGAGAACTGGAGTTCCTCCAGAGAGGGCAGCTCCTGGCCGCTGAGCCGGCCCTGGATTTCCAGGGCAAAGCCGGGCACAAGATCCACAGGCTCCGCCTGAAGCGGACCCGCGCCCAGGTCGGCGTCCGCCGGGCCGGACCGCCCCCGGGCAGACAGCGCGGGGGCGTCCTCCGTCTGGGCAAAGGCGGAGGGATCGGGCGGGGCGGACAGCGTCAGATAGCAGGGAGGGGTATGGAGGTAGCGGCCGCTGATCAGCTTGCGGTATTTCTGACTCATGCTGTTGCCGGTGCTCCCGTTCTGAAGGAAGAGATATCGGCCGTCCTGGCCCTTTTGGCTCAGCAGCAGGGCCAGGCCCTCCGCCGCGTCGTCCACCCGGCGGAAGGAGTCATAGATCTGCAGTTTCTCGCTGTCCTCCACATCGGGGGAGACCAGCTTGAGAATGTTCACCGCCAGCCGGCGGCTGTTGCCGCTGAGATACCGGGCCAGGCGGTGGATCTCCCCGGCCCGCTTGGAGGAGAGCATGGTGATGAGCATATTGAAGCAGCTGCGGGGCTTTAAATCGTCCCGCCCCAGCATTTCAATGGTGGGCTGGCTGCCGGAAAAGGCGGCGCAGATGCGGCTGCGGCACTGATAAATCTCTCGGTACCAGCTCTTCTTTTCATTGGTCAGCTCTGCGGGGCGCTCCGGGTACAGGGAGCCGCTGAAGGGGATGAAGCCGGTGTCGGGTACGGTCCCGTAAAAGTTGTACAGCACATTGTAATAGGCCTCGGCCGCCCCGTCCTGCCCCTGCTCAAACAGCTTGCGGGCGTCCCCATAGAGCACCTGGGACTTCAGAATATCCTGGTTGATCTGGACAAAGATGCGCAGCGTGTCCTGCAGGGCGGAGGGCTGGGTATTCCCGCGCAGCCAGTGGTAGCAGCTGGCCGTTTCCTCGCAGTCCATATCCTTCATATCGCCCAGGCAGATAAAGTGCTCTTCCCAGGGAAGGGCGAGCATCTGGCCGCTGACCGCGTCCAGGCTGCAGGAGGTGCAGAGGATGGAGGCGGTGCGGTGGACGGCGTACAGCCGCTTGAGGGATCCCTCCCCCTTGTTGATGTTGTCCCGCAGCCAGGACAGGAAGGCGGGGCGCTCTTCGGCGGAAAGAGTCTTGAGCACCTGGAGCACACAGCGCAGCAGACCCCAGGACGAATAGTTCGTGCATTCAAAATAGCTGCGGGAGACAAGCCTCTGCTCATAGGCGTGGCGCAGGAAGGGCGACCAGTTCCCGGTCACGGAGCCCATCAGGGCCTCCACCCACAGCTCGGCGCCCTGCTGGTCATAGCCGGCGAACCTTCCGGTCACCTCGCTGAGCAGGCCGGCGTGGTCCTGGACAAAGGCGCTCTTGTCCTGGCGGCCCACCTGGCTGATCAAGCTGGCGCTGCCCAGAAACTCATTCACGTCCCGGTCCTGCTCGGGGATGG
Source organism: uncultured Oscillospiraceae bacterium (assembly GCA_949948775.1). GTDB lineage: Bacteria > Bacillota > Clostridia > Oscillospirales > Oscillospiraceae > Enterenecus. The sequence goes on along the minus strand of CATLHC010000014.1, from coordinate 39,256 downwards.
GAAGGCCCAGGCGCTCCATGACGGCCCGGGTGATGATCAGCAGCCGGAAGATGTCCTTGCGGGTGCGGGTGTAGTACCAGCTGCGCTCAATGCCCCGCTCGTCCAGGGAGTAATTGCGGTAGACCCCGGCCAGGGCGCGATAGATCTGAGGGATGTGGCGCCGGTAGTCCTGCTTGCACAGAATGAACAGCGCCACATAGAGCAGGCCGTCATGCTCATTGTTGCGCAGCAGCTCCTCCACAGCGGCGATGCCCGCGTCGCAGCTGTCATGCAGGATGTGCTCCATGATCAGCGTGCGCATACTCAGGCCGTTCAGCGCGTTGCCGTTGGGGAGGATGGCCTTGATCAGAGACTTGGCCACCGGGGTCTGCTGCCAAAGGTCCAGCTCCTGCACGCTCTTAGCTGCCAGATCGCTCCCCAGCACGGAGAAGGCCATGCCGTCCCGGAGCTTCACCAGGGTTTGGAGAAGCGTCCAGGCCTTTTCGACCCTGCCCGCCTGCAGCAGAAGCAGGGCCAGCACAAAGCCCAGCTTGCGGTTCTGGCCCAGCAGGCTTTCCTGGGTATTGGGACAGCCCAGAACCACATCCTCCTGGCCGGTGAGCACCGCCAGCTCGTTGATGGTCCGCAGGGTCTTATGGTTGGAGTCGCCGGCGGCAACCGTATTGATGCGTCCGAAGATGGCGCACATGTCTCTGACCAGGCACTCCGCCTGATCGGAGGGCCACTCCGGAATGCAGTCTCCCTTTTGGCACAGGTCCTCAATCACGGTGATGAAGTTCTTCGCCACGTACCAGGGGAACACCGGCCCGTTTTTGTCCAAGATCTCCTGCGCCCAGCCGCGCAGAGCCTGGAGGACCAGAGCGCTCTGGTTGTTTTTGCGGCAGTAATCAATGCACTGCGCCCAGGAGACGCAGGCCTCGCTCCGGTCGTCGGCGGACTGAGGCGCCCTGGCCGCGGCCAAGGCCCCGCAGTAGAGCAGGCGGGCGTAGATCTGAGGCCGGTCCCGGAAGGGAAGGCCGCAGCACATGGCCCAGGTGGCGGCGTTTTCAAAGTCCTGGTAGAGCATGTGGAGCAGGAGAATGCTCTCCGCCTCGGTGGCGTAGGCCCGGGTCATCTGCAGGACGCTGCATTTCTCCTCTTCGGTGAGCAGCTGGAAGGACCGGCAGAAATCCAGATACTCGTATACGTCGCTGTGCGTATCCGCCAGGACGGAGGCAAAGATGGCCAGTTCGGTGAGCGGGGCGTCGGGCGGGAACTGGGCGGCCTCGCTGCGCAGCCAGTTTTCCATATCGGGGTCCTCCTCCCCGGCGGGCTGCTGCAGCAGGCAGCACAGGGTGAAGGCCCGGAAGGGAGGCCGGCGCCGGATGGTCTCGATCAGATAGACGCACATGGCGGCCGCAGGGTCTTGGGAGAGCTGCAGCTGCTCCAGGGCAAAGGACTCCGCCTCAATCAAAAACTCGTTGGGGAAGCTCCCCGCGTTCAGCGCGGACAGATAGCGCTGGCATAGGAACCGGCCGAAGGCCGCGCTCTGTCCGGTGCGGTGCCGGTGGAAAAAGCGCAGGCATTCGGATGCCATCCCCGTCTCCCGGCAGACCAGCTCCAGCTTTTCGTAGAGGGCGGGCCGGGCCAGCAGCTTGTCCGCCATGGGGCTGCCGTCCAGGGTGTCCAGCAGGGCGCGCAGGGCGTCCTCCGGGAGACTGGGCTGGAGCATGTCCGCCAGCGCGGACTCGTCCTCCGCCCCATCTCCATCCAGGTTCACCAGCATGGCGTGGAAGCGGATGGTGAACAGCTGGACCTGATGGGCCGCGTACTGCTCGCCGAAGATGATCTGAATCCGCTGAATGGCCGAGAGCTGCTCGGAGGCATTCTGGCCCAGCACCTCCTGCATGAGAGAGGCGAAGTACTGCTCCGCCTGTCCGGCGATACACGTGGGCTCCACCCCCAAAACGCTGCCGCAGTAGACGGCAAGGCCCATATGGCCGGTGTCCAAGGCCTGCCGCTGCAAAGCGGCCAGGGCCTCCGGACCCATGGCGTCATCCACGGTGATGAAGCGCTTGAGGGCCTCGCTGTTGTGGAGGTTGAGCAGTTGGTCGAACAGTCCGATCTGTAGCGCGTAGAGCTGCTCCATATGGCCCGTCTCCAGCAGAGCCCGGGCCAGCTCCTGCACCAGCTGGGTACAGTCAGCCAACTCCTCTCCTTCGGGCAGGGGGGGCAGAACGCCGTCCCAGTTTCCGGTGCGCACGGCGGCGATGACGACCTGAAGGCGGAACTCCGGAGCGGTGTCCTCCTGAGAGGCGACATGCTCCAAAAAGGCGGTGTAATCCCCTTTGGAAAACAGCAGCGTGCCGTAGTCCTTCCGGTATCGGGCCCGGAGCTCGGGGTCGCCTTGGAGCAGACGGAGCATCTGCTCCTCGTCCTTCCGGTCTCGGGCGACCCGCAGCAGGAAGGTCCTGACGGCGGTGTCCTCCGGGGCCAGGGCGGCGAAGGTCTCAGCCAGCCCGCCCCAGGTGCCCATAAAGTGATACGTTCGCTGGGCCACCTGGAGGGGGGCGCGCCCCTTGGCGTAGTGGCTGCTCTTGGTCAGGGACACCAGCTGCTCCATGGTCTGCTCAATGCCGGCGGCCTGGAGGGCCTCGATGTTTTCGGGGTGAAGGATATAATTTTGCAGCTCGCCGCTCAGGAACACCACATAACGGACGAAGGGAACGTCCAATTTGGCGTAAATGTCCTGCAGCAGCCGGACCGTCTCCTCGGGCAGAAAGCCGTCCTGGGCGGCGGCCCGCTGCATCAGCTCGGGGGTCAGGAAATTGAGCACGTCCTCCTGCAGCGCCTGGCGGGGATCGATGCCGCCGCTGAGCAGAAGGCTGGTCACAAACTTGCCGCGCAGCTCCTCGGAGACCTGAGCGCCGTAGGCGTGGTAGAGCACGCCGATCTCCTCGTCCCGGCCGGCGGCCTGGTAGAGCTTGAACAGGCAGTCCACGCACCGCAGGTCCTTCAGGGCCAGGCCGGTCATAAAGCAGCGCTCGGCTTGGCCGTGGCGGATATTGACGGTGAGCACCAGGCGCATGCCCGCGCCATAGAGGGAGAACTCGCCGCTGAGCGGGTCAATCCGTTCCAGTTTATCCAGAATAGCCTGCGCACCCGCCTCGTCCAGCTCCAGCTCCTCCCGGGAGGCGGGGTCCTCCAGCAGCGCCCGCACCGTTTCAGTCTGCCCCAGCATGATGGCCTGCTCCAGCAGGTCGGGGCGGGCGAAGCTGGACAGGATGGCGCTGATCCTGGGGTCCGCGCCGGACAGGCTCCGCAGCAGCTCGGGGCAGCTTGCCTGAAGGCAGTCTGCCGTCTGGGCGGACACGGAGCATGTGTCGTGCTTATCCATGGCCAGGGCCTCGGCGTGGTCCAGCAGGCTTTCGATCACACCGACATTGTTCAAACACGCCAGGGTGTCGGGGGAGTCCTGCATAATCTTGACAAAGGAGGAGCGCACCACCGGGGGAGTCAGCTCCATGCCGAAGTGGCTGTTTGCGGCGTCCGCGGCCTCGGAGACGGCGCTGTCGAACTTGTCCCTGGGCCGGGTCAGCTCCCGCAGGGCCTGGAAGGGCTGAAGCAGCCGGCGGCAGCCGGCCACCATGCCGCTCTCGCTCTCGCCGCTCTCCCGCAGGGCCGCCCAGGCGGCCAGATCGTCGCCGGAACGGTCCTCGCCGCACAGCCAGCCCTCCAGAAGATAGCTCCAGGAACCCTGCGCCAGCGCCTGGAAGGCGTCGGCGGCCTTATCCAGCTGGGCGGAAACGGCCCCCCGGCTATCCAGGATGTCGCTGATGCAGGCCAGGTTTTCCTTACCGCCGGGCACGGGGATCACTGCGTTCTCCATGGCCTCACGCAGTGTGTTCCACCCGCTCTGATAGGCGGTCAGCTGACGGGCGAGGGCTTCGGGAATGGACTCTCCCTGCTCCAGCGCGGCGGAGAGGTCCCCCAGGCTGGCCAGCAGGCTGACGCGCAGCTGCTCCAGCTCCTGGGTGCGCAGGCGAATCTGTTCATAGGCGATGCGGACCAGGTCCTGGTCCTCGGAGGGCAGGCCGAAGGTCTGGCACAGCCATTTGCCGTAGCCGGCGGGGTCCTTCTGGCCGGGGAAGCAGAAGCCGCCCATCATCCAGGGCTGAGCGGCGTTGGCGTTGGTGTTGGGCACCAGGACCGCGTAGACGTGCTGACCCTTTTTGGTCTTCAGCTTCAGGGGAAAGGCCAGGCGGGGCTCCTGGGCGCGGCTGTCGTCCAGGATATCCTCTCCCATGCCGAGGAGATAGGCGGCGGTTTTCTGCACGCAGGTGCCGTGCCACGCCTCGTGGCGCAGGGAGAGGTCGCCGGTCACCTGCTGGAGCTGAGTCAGAATCTCTACGGTCATGGGGAGATAGGCGAATTTGAAGCTGATGCTCCGCAGCTGAGCGTCGGCAGAGCGGGGGCGCTGGGCGTCGCCGCCGGTGCTGTTCAGGGGGAAGATGGCGCTGGCCCCGTTTTTCATGTCGTGGCGGAATTCGGGGAACTCCCGGGCCAGCCACGCGGGCAGGGACTCGCCAGGACGGACCAGCTGCCGCCACTCGGGCAGGCCGTTGACGCGCATGAAACCGGCCACGTTGGCGCACCAGCACAGGCCCGAGCGGTCGATTTCATCCTGGAAATGATCCACCAGCGCTTTACGCTGCGCGGCGCTCAGCGCCGACGCGGCGGAGGAAGGCCCGGCGGCGGCCGGGGACGCGGAGGCCGAAGACGTGGAGAAAGTGACGATTTCCTTGCTGGGGTCCACCCAAAATTCCGGGAAGTTTTCCATGATCCAGCGCTTAGGTCCGATTCCGGCATAGAGGGTTTTGTCCAGCTTTTCGTCTTCAAATACGCGAGGAACATGCTGGAGGCGGAGGAAGCCTTGGGTTCTGATCCGTTCAGAGAATACCGCTGCGACGCGCTCCCGTTCAGCTGTTGTCATATAAGCCCATCCCCTTATTCCTGTATTTTCTGCTTTGACCCGGTGGCTTTTAATTCTATTATAAATCGAAACACGGAGAAAAACAATCCCCGAGAAGCAGCCGGCCGGAAATCAAATGATGAAGTCTTTCCCGTTCGGCCAAACAGACGCGGCGGAGAGGAACAAAAGACGCCCTTGAAGCACAGGGGAAAATATGATAAAATAAATAAATTAGCAAATTTAAATGTGGGGAAGGGAGTAACTTGGAATGGGAAAAATTAATATATCATTGAGAAGGCTGCCTCTGTGCGCGCTGGCGGCGGCGCTGGCGCTGGGCCTGGCGGGCTGTGGGGAGAAAAGCCTGCTGAACCCGAAGGACCCGGTTTCGCTGACGGTGTGGCACTATTACAACGGCGCTCAGCAGGAGGCCTTCGACGCGCTGGTGGAGGAGTTCAACGAGACGGTGGGCCGGGAGAGGGGGATCAATATCCAGAGCTTTTCCCAGGGCTCGGTGTCCGATCTGGAGTCTGCGGTGCGGGACGCCGCGGCTGGGAAGGTGGGAGCGGATGAGATGCCCGATCTGTTCTCCTCCTACGCGGACACCGCCTATGAGGCGGAGCAGGCGGGGGTGCTGGCCGACCTGACGGATTATCTGACCCAGGAGGAACTGGCGGCCTATGTGGACTCCTATATTGAGGAGGGGCGCATTGCCGCCGACGGGGGCCTGCGTATTTTCCCCGTGGCCAAGTCCACCGAGATCATGATGATCAACAAAACCGACTGGGAGTCCTTTGCCGCGGCCACCGGCGCCGACCTGGAGGACCTGTCCACGATAGAGGGCGTGGCGTCCACCGCCCGGGTGTACTATGAGTGGACGGACTCGCTCACCCCCGACGTGCCGGGGGACGGCCGCGCCTTCTATGGCCGGGACGCCGTGGCCAACTATTTCATCATCGGGATGCAGCAGCTGGGCGTGGAGCTGTTTCAGGTGGAGAACGGGGAGATGACCCTGAATGTGCCGGAGAACGCGCTGCGCCGTCTGTGGGAGAACTATTACGTGCCCATGGTCAAGGGGTACTTTGGCGCCTACGGCGCCTTCCGCTCCGACGATGTGAAGACGGGGGAGCTGCTGGCCTACACCGGCTCCACCGCGTCCGCCATGTATTTCCCCGACCGGGTGGAGATGGACGGCGGCGCTTATCCCATTGAGTACATCGTGATGCCGGCCCCCATTTTTGAGGGCGGGCGCAGATGCGCCGTGCAGCAGGGCGCGGGCATGGTGGTGAGCAAATCCGACGAGCGGCATGAGTACGCCGCCGTGGAGTTTTTGAAGTGGTTTACCCAGGCGGAAAACAACCTCCAGTTTGGCTGTGTGTCCGGCTATCTGCCGGTGCGCAAGGACGCCAGCAGCGTCCAGCAGCTGGACCAGGTTATCCAGCGGCTGGATCTGGTGGTGGCGCCCAAAACCTACGATTGCCTGGCCGCCGTGTTCAGTGAGATGGATGATATGACGCTGTACACCAACCGCAGCTTCCAAAACGCCTATGCCGCCCGAAAGGTGCTGGAGTACCACATGGCGGACCAGGCCGCGCAGGACCGGGCCGCGGTGGCCGCGGCGATCACCCAGGGCGTGGGCTTGGAGGAGGCGTCGGCCCCTTATGTGACGGAGGAGGCTTTCCGGGGATGGTACGACTCGTTCTGCGCCGCGATGAACGACGCGGTGGGCAAATAAAAGAGAAATGAAGGGGAAAAACCGCAAAAAATCCACCATCTTTCGGATTTTTCTCATTCAGCTGATTGCCATCATGCTGGTGCAGGGGGCCATCTCCATCGGCACATTGGTGGTCCGGCGGACCGCCTCCACGCTGGAGGGGTATTCCAGCGGAATGATGAGCCGGCTGGTGGAAAACCGAAAGGTGGTCCTGGAGAACGACATGAATCAGCGCTGGGCCTCCGTGCGGGAGCAGGAGGCGCTGATGGACCAGGGCCTGGAGCGCTTTTTGACCCGGGAGGGTGTGAGCTTAACGCAGCTGCTGAGCTCCGACGAGCTGAAGGACGGCGTGCTGGAGGAGCTGTTTCCCCAGTGCCTGGATCTGCTGCAGAACAATTACACCACCGGCGCTTTTCTGGTGCTCACTGGGCCGGATCCGGGGGCGGCGGGGGAGTTCGGCGGCTTTTTTATCCGGGATTCCGACCCCAATACCAATCCGGTGAACCATATGGACCTGATGCTGGAGCGGGGGAGCAAGCAGCTGTCCCAGACGTGGGGCGTACCGCTGGACACCGGCTGGACCAGCCGGTTCCGCATGGACGGAGCGGGACAGGAGAGCGCCCAGCGCTTCTTCTATGAGCCCTGGCGGGCGGGAGAGGAGCACCCGGACGCGGACACCGCCGACCTGGGCTATTGGTCCCAGCCCTTCAGCCTGGAGCGGGGGGCCGCGGGCGGATATAAAATGATCACCTATTCCATCCCCCTGCGCTTCCGGGGAACGGTGTACGGCGTGTTGGGGGTGGAGGTGTCCCTGCGCATGCTGAACGACTACCTCCCTGCGGATGAGCTGAACACGGCCCAGCAGTCCGGGTATGTGCTGGCCGTCAGGCGCGGCGACGGCAGCTATCTGCCCCTGGCGGGCCGGGGAACGCTGGCGGATCTGATCCTCTCCCAGCCGGATGGGTTTGCGCTGCGGGATACGCCCTATGAGGACCTGTGGCTGGTGGACGGCGTCCGGCTGGACAGGCAGGGGGTGTACGCGGTGGCGTGCCCGCTGAAGCTGTACAGCAACAACGTGCCCTATGAGGACACGCAGTGGGCGCTGATCGGCCTGGACGTGGAGGGGGACCTGTTCGGCATGAGCCGGCAGCTCTATGTGTGGATGGTGGCCGCTGTGTTCGTCGGGCTGACCTTCGGCGTGTTCGCCATTTATTTCGCGGTGCGCCATCTGACCCGGCCGGTCCAGCAGTTGATGGCCTGCATCAGCGGGGGCCGGGCGGGCCTGCGGGACTTTAAGCCCTCCAACATCCTGGAGATCGACGCGCTGTACGACCTGATCCGGGACCTGACCGACCTGCAGTGGGAGGCGGAAAACATTCTTTTGGAGGAGAAGGAGCGCTACCGGCTGGCGCTGGAATCCTCCCGCGACACCTTTTTCTCCTACGACCTGCGGGCCGAGACGCTGGATATCGTCAACCACCCCACCATGAGCGGCAGCTGGCCGTGCAGCAATACGGAGTGCGGCTTTATTGAGCCGCAGTTCATCCATGAGGCGGACCGGGCCCAGGCCCAGGCCGCCATGCAGCAGGACGCGGACGCGGTACATACGGAATTCCGGGCGCGCTGGCCCGGGGAGACGGAGTTTCACTGGGTGGTTCTGTCGGGCAGGGTGCTGTACGACACCGACGGCAGGCGCTGGAAGCTGGTGGGCAGCATCCGAGACATCCAGGAAGAGAAAGAACGGGAAATGGAGCGGCTCCGGAGGGATATGATGGACGGCGTCACCGGGCTGTACTGCTTCAGCGCCGGACTGAAGCGGCTGCAGGAGCGCCGGAAGACCCGGCCCGACGGTGTGATGGCCGTCCTATCCGTGGACGGGCTGCGGGAGAGCAGCAAGAAAAACGGCATCATGTTCTGCGATATGGTGCTGGAGGAGCTGGGCGGGCTGGTCCGGGGGCAGTGCGCGGCGCTGGCCCGGGAGACGGGCGGCTGGGCGGAGGCGCTGCGGCTGAACCGGGACGAGCTGGCGCTGTGGCTGGAGGACGTACCCGAGGCGCGGGCGGCGGCGCTGGTCCAGGGTTTGATGGACGCGGTTAACGAGGACCTGCGGGAGGACGCCTTTCAGCTCCGGCTCCGGGCGGGCGCGGCTGTGGGGGGCAAGGCCTGCGATGCGGAGCAGCTGATCCGCATGGCCCGGCAGGCCGCGTCCGGCGCCGGGGACCGGTGCCGGTTTTACGAGGAGATTCCGGGCCAGGCGCTTCCCCCGGTGCTGGGGGTCGACGTCCGCTCCATGGGCTATGGGGAGGATGTGAGCCTGGTGTCCATGGCCCTGAACCTGTTTGGAAAGGGGGAGGATTTTCCCGCCCAGATGCAGCTGATGATCCGCAAGCTGGGCCGGACCTGCCGGGCGGAGGGCGTGCTGGTGTCCCTGCTGCGGGCGGACTTCAGCGCCAACTGTCTGGAGTACCAATGGCGGCGGGATGCGGAGGAGGAGACCGAATGCATCCGGAAATACCGGGAGGAGCAGAAGGAGGCGTTCTTCCGCTGGCTGGGAGCGCAGGAGGTGCGCTGGTTTGACCAAAAGGACAGCGCACAGGCCGAGGTCCAGTGTTTCCTGAGCGTTTCGCCGGGACAGCAGGGCGTGGTGATGCCCATGTATGACAGCGGAAGCTATATGGGCTGCATCTGCATTCTGGGTGTGGAGCGGGAGCTGCTGGAGGTTCCGGAGACCCGCCAGGACCTGGAGGAACTGGCGCGGGTGATTCAGGGCCAGCTGAACCAGCGGCGGCACGACATTGCCAGCCGCGCCAAATCCGAGTTCCTCTCCCGGATGAGCCATGAGATCCGCACCCCCATGAACGGCATTATCGGCATGACGGCCATCGCCCTCCAGCCCGGGCAGAGCCGGGAGCGAATGACGGATTGCCTGCAGAAGATCCAGTCCTCCTCCGACTATCTGCTGGGGCTCATCAACGATATTTTGGACATGTCCAAAATCGAGAGCGGCAAGATGAAGCTGGAGCCGGTGAACTTCCAAATGGATGAGATGCTGAACACCGTCGGAGAGCTGATTGCCCCCCAGGCGCAGGCCAAGGGTGTGGCGTTTGTCCGGGAAATCCAGCTGACCCACCACTGGTTCCGAGGGGACCGGATGCGCATCAGTCAGGTGCTCATCAACCTGCTGGGCAACGCGGTGAAGTTTACGCCGGAGGACGGGAAGGTCACCCTGACGGTGCGGGAGTTGGATGGGAGCGATGGAAGGGCCGGCCTGTCCTTCACCGTGCGGGACACGGGCATCGGCATCGCCAAGGAGGACCAGGACCGGGTGTTCCGCTCCTTTGAGCAGGCGGGGGGCAAGAATCCCGCCAAGCTTCAGGGGACCGGGCTGGGACTTTCCATCAGCAGCCGCCTGGTGCAGATGATGGAAAGCGGCATCCTGCTGGACAGTGAGCCGGGGCGGGGCAGCACGTTCAGCTTTACCATCTCCCTGGAGATCGGGGAGGGCGGCCGGGACGCGGCGGCGGAAGAGGTGTTTTCCTTTAGCGGCCTGCGGGTGTTGGTGGTGGAGGACAACGAGCTCAACGCCGAGATCGCCCAGTGTCTGCTGGAGGAGCGGGAGTTCCAGGTGGACTGCGTGTACAACGGCGTCCAGGCGGTGGAGCGGATGCGCACCACCCAGCCGGGCACCTACGATGTGATTTTGATGGACATCATGATGCCGGTGATGGACGGCCTGGAGGCTGCCCGCGCCATCCGGGGCATGGACCGGGAGGACTGCCGCACCATTCCCATCATCGCCATGTCGGCCAACGCCTTCGACGATGACTTGAAAAAGTCGGTGGAGTGCGGCATGAACGGCCACCTGTCCAAGCCGGTGGAGGTGGATAAACTGTTTCGGACGCTGAACGCGGTGATCCGGGGAGACAAGGGTTGAGCCGGGAGACTTTGTAAAAAACGCTCAGGCCCGCGCCATCGGCGCGGGCCTGAACAGCTTGAGCCGCGTTTTGGGACTTTTGCCGCTCCCGCGGCGGCTAGGGCTGGAGCTGAATGGGGTAATGCCCCGTAAAGCACCCGTCGCAGAAGCCGCAGCGGGCGTCGGGGGCGATTTTGCGCAGGGCGTCCAGGCTCAAAAAGCCCAGGCTGTCCGCGCCGGTCTGCGCTCGAATCTCCTCAATGGAATACCGGCAGGCGATGAGCTCCTCCCTGCTGGGGATGTCGGTGCCGAACCAGCAGGGGGAGATGAAAGGGGGCGCGGAGGAGCGCAGGTGGACCTCCTTCGCCCCCGCCTCCCGCAGCAGGGAGACGATCTGCCGGGAAGTGGTGCCCCGGACGATGGAGTCGTCGATCATCACCACCTGTTTCCCCTCCACGCAACTGCGCAGGGGGCCCAGCTTGATGCGCACCGCCTGTTCCCGGCTGCGCTGGCCGGGGGTGATGAAGGTGCGGCCAATGTAACGGTTCTTCACCAGGCCCACCCCGTAGGGGATGCCTGACGCCTCGGCGTAGCCCATGGCGGCGTCCAGCCCCGAGTCGGGCACGCCGATGACCACGTCCGCCTGCGCCGGGTGCTCCGCCGCCAGAAAGCGCCCTGCCAGGCGGCGGGCCTGGTGGACGCTCTGCCCGCAGATGGTGGAGTCGGGCCGGGCGAAGTAGATGTACTCGAAGATGCACAGGTGTCCCTTGGCCTGCTCCGGCTTTTGGACGGTGCGCACCGCGCCGTCCTCCACTACCATGATCTCGCCAGGGTCCAGGTCCCGCTCGAATTTGGCCCCCACCGCGTCCAGGGCGCAGGACTCCGAGGCGAACACGATCGCCTCCCCCCTTCTGCCCATGCACAGGGGACGAAACCCCCAGGGGTCCCGGGCCGCCACCAGCTTCCGGGGGGACATGACGATCAGCGACCAGGCCCCCCGCAGCCCCTCCAGCGCCCGGCACACCGCCTCCTCCACCGAGGGGCAGCGCAGGCGGGCCTGGGCGATGCCGCAGGCCTCCTGCCCCCGGTGCTGGAGGGCGTACAGACCGTAATAGGCGGTGCGGGCGCAGTCCCCAAACCGGTCGTATATCCCGAACACGCCACATTCCTCGTGGATGGCCATGGTGAATTCCTCCTAGTCAATGACTTGTACCACCCCGCCCGAAGATGGGCGGGGTGGTACAAAAATTTGTTGGGTTATTCCTCACCCTGGAGGGCGTCGTAGCCGCTCTCGCCGGTGCGGACCTTGACGGCGTTCTCCACGCCGCACACGAAAATCTTGCCATCGCCGATGTGGCCGGTGTACAGGGCCTTGCGGGCGGTGTCCACCACCTGGGCCACGGGCACCTTGGACACCACCATGTCCACCTGGAGCTTGGGCAGCAGGTTCATGGACAGGGGCACGCCGCGGTAATACTCGGTGCGGCCCTTCTGCACACCGCAGCCCAGCACCTGGGTGACGGTCATGCCGGTGACGCCGATGTCGTTCATGGCGGACTTGAGCTGCTCGAACTTGGCCTGGTTGCAGACGATGGTGACCTTGGACAGCTTCACGTGGTCGGCGGGCATACTCCCCGTGACCACCTGGACGGGGACCGCCTCGTCCACGCTCCTGCCGCTCTTGACCGCCACGGGCTCGGGGAAGGCGTTGGCGCCCGGCATGGCGGTGAGGGTGGTGGTGGGCATGAAGTCGGCATAGGCGGAGGGCAGGCCGTGCTCGGTGGAGTCCAGACCGGAAATCTCCTCCTCGGCGGACACCCGCAGGCCGTTGGTGGCCTTGATGATCTGGAACACCACGGTCATGACCACGGCGGTGTAAGCGGCGATAGCCAACACACCCAGGCACTGGACCCCCAGCTGGCGGAAGCCGCCGCCGTAGAGCAGGCCGCCGTCGGTGGCCAGCAGGCCGGTGAGGACGGTGCCGGTGAGTCCGCAGCTTCCGTGGACGGCCACAGCGCCCACCGGGTCGTCGATGTGGAGCTTGGTGTCAACGGTCTCGACGACGACCACCACCAGGATGCCGGTGACCACGCCCACGACGGCGGAGCCCACCACATCCAGGTTGGCGCACCCGGCGGTGATGCCCACCAGCCCCGCCAGAGGGGCGTTGAGGCACATGCCCACGTCAGGCTTGCCGTTCTTGATCCAGGTGAACAGCATGCAGACCACGGTGGCCACCGCCGGGGCGATGGTGGTGTTGCCCAAGATCTGGGCCATCTGAGCGGTGTCGGAGGCCGCCGCGCCGTTGAAGCCGTACCAGCAGAACCACAGAATGAAGGTGCCCATAGCGGCCAAGGGGATATTGTGCCCCAGAATGGCCCGGGAGCTGCCCTTCTCGTCATACTTGCCGATGCGGGCCCCCAGCAGGATGGCCCCGATGAGGCCGGAGATGCCGCCCACCATGTGGATGACGGCGGACCCCGCAAAGTCGATGAAGCCCATACGCGCCAGCCAGCCCTGAGCGTTCCACACCCAGCCCGCCTCAATGGGGTACACCACGGCGGAGATGACGGCGGAATAGATGCAGTAGCTGGAGAACTTGGTGCGCTCGGCCATGGCGCCGGACACGATGGTGGCGGCGGTGGCGCAGAACACCAGCTGGAAGAAGAAGTTCGACCAGTCGAAGGCGTAGAAGTCGGTGAACATCTGGTACTCCGGCATGCCGATCAGGCCGAAGAAGTAGTTCTCGCTGTTCATGATGCCGTAGCCCAGGGCCACGAACACCACGGTGCCGATGCAGAAGTCCATCAGGTTCTTCATGATGATGTTGCCCGCGTTCTTGGCCCGGGTGAAGCCGGCCTCCACGGCAGCGAAGCCGCACTGCATGAAGAACACCAAAATGGCGCCCACCAGATACCATACTGACATATCCATACGTTTTTCCTCCCTCAGAAAACAGTTGAAGCGCACCCGCTTTCTCCGCGGACACGCTCCATTGCGTCTTAACAGGAAAGGCGCCGGGAGCGGTGAGCTCTCCGGCGCCTTTGCCTGATGGGGGCAGTATAGACCTGGTTTTGCAGGATGTCAAGCCTCCAAATTCATTTTCGGGGGGCTTGACAAACTATTGCGCCCTGCTTTGACGGATTTTATGCAATTTCTTCGCCCAGCTTGTGCACAAAAGGGGCGTCCCAGCCCTATTCGCCGGAGGGGCGGTTGACCACCACGTTGTCCCGGGTCATCTTCTGGCGCAGCAGCAGGAAGCTGGGCATGCCGCCCGCGGCGCACACCTGCTTGACCAGCATCTCCGCGTAGGGAAACAGCTGCTGGTAGCACATGACGTGGAAGTCCCGCTTGTCCTCGTCGGTGAGGTCGCCGGACACCTCGAAGATTCCCAAAATCTCCACCGACACGAAAAAGCGGTGGTCGGGGCTGTCGGTCTTGTCCTTGACGCACTGGTACAGCTTGGCCACGCAGCGGGTGTTGTCCTGGTTGTAGTTTACGGAGAATGAAAAATTATTCTCCAGCTGGATCTGACCGGCGGTCTCCAGCTTATTGAAGAACTGCAGGTCCTGGAGCTTGTAGGAGAGCATGTTGAGTTCCGCCATGGGGGCACCTCCAAGTAAATGATTTGGTATAGTATACCACAAAACGGCTGTGAGAAGCAACCGCTCGTTGAAAAGGGAGGCGGGCTGTGCTAAGATAGGGGAAAACCAGTTTGAGGAGAAGCCGCCATGAATGATACCATTGCCGCCATTGCCACGCCGCCGACGCCCTGCGCCATCGGGATTCTGCGCCTGTCCGGGCCGGGGGCCGTTGAGGCCGTGAATAGGGTATTCACGCCGTTCCATGGAAGGCCAATGGCGGAGCGTCCCGACCGGACGCTGGTGTACGGCGCGCTCCATGACCGGGACGGGGCGGTCATCGACCACTGCCTGTGTACCGTGTCCCGCGCCCCCCGCAGCTACACCGGGGAGGACACCGCCGAGCTGCAGTGCCACGGCTCCCCCGCCGCGCTGGCGCTGGGGCTGGAGGCGCTGTTCGCCGCCGGAGCGCGGCAGGCGAAGGCCGGGGAGTTCACCCGGCGGGCGTTTTTGAACGGGAAGCTGGACCTGACCCGCACCGAGGCGGTGGCGGACCTAATCCACGCGGAGACCCCCGCGGCGGTGTACCAGGCGGCGGGACAGCTGGGCGGGGCGCTGGCGAAGGTGGTGGACGGCATCTATGACCGGCTCCGCGACCTGTGCGCCCATTTTCACGCGGTGCTGGACTATCCGGACGAGGACATCGAGCCGTTTGAGGCGGAGGAGCTGTCCGCGGCGCTGAGCGGCGCGGCGGCAGAGCTGGACGCTTTAGCCGCCACCTATCAGCGGGGACGGCTGCTGAACGAGGGGGTGCCCTGCGCTATCGTGGGGCGGCCCAACGCGGGCAAGTCTACCCTGTTCAACGCCCTTTTGGGCTACGAGCGGGCCATCGTCACCCCCATCCCCGGCACCACGCGGGACACGGTGGAGGAGCGGGTCAGCTTCGGCGGGGTGCTTTTGCGGCTCATCGACACGGCGGGTCTGCGGGAGTCGGAGGACGCGGTGGAGCGGCTGGGCGTGGAGCGCTCCCGGGCCGCGTTGGAGCGGGCGGAGCTGATTTTTTTAGTGGTGGATGGCACCGAGCTTCCGCTCGCAAAAGAGACAGTGGACATTTGGCGGATGGTAGAGCAGGCCGGAAAGCCCTGGGTTTGGGTGGTGAGCAAACAGGATCTGACCAGGAACAGCAGCAGCATGGGGGTGATTGGAACAGGTGGGAAATCGTCCATCCCAACAGTGGAGCTGTCCGCCAAAACGGGGGAGGGCATGGACCGGCTGGAGCGGGCCGTGGCGGCGCTGTTTCCGGAGAATACGAATTCACAAGCCGGCGCCCTGCTCACCAACGCCCGGCAGGCGGAGGCGGCGGGCCGGGCCCGGTCGGCGGTGGAGCGCGGCGCGCAGGCCCTGCGGGCGGGGCTGTCCCCCGACGCGGTGGTGGCCGACGTGGAGGAGGCCATGTCCGCTCTGGGGGAGCTGACGGGCCGGACGGTCAGCGAGGACGTGACCGCCCGCATTTTTGAGCGGTTCTGCGTGGGAAAATAAAGCATGACAGGGGCCCGTTTCAGGTGTATAATGGGAGAAAAAGGAGGCGGATACAATGGAATGGTTTGATGCGGCGATTTTGCTGGTTGACGTTTTTGTTGCGCCCGCCATTCTGCTGGGTTTTGGATGGCGGTTCATGAAAAAGCCACCCCAAGACATCAACGGCTCATATGGCTACCGTACTTCCATGTCCATGAAGAACCAGGATACCTGGGATTATGCCCATCAGGTGTGCGGGCGGGTTTGGTGGCGGACGGGCTGGATTCTGCTGGCGCTTTCGGCGGCTTTCCTGGTGTGGATGCAGACCCGTCCCGGAGGAGAGCGGACCAACTGGCTGCTGGGCATTTTGGCGATGACTGCGGAAACAGCGGCGCTCATCCTCACGATTATTCCGGTGGAGCGGGCGCTGAAGAAAACCTTTGACAAGAACGGAAATAGACGGTAAGGAGGACATCCCATGAGAGCGGTTGTGACCCGGGTAAAGAACGCCCGGGTGGAGATAGACGGTAAAATCAACGGAGCCATTGAGACGGGCCTTTTGGTGCTGCTGGGAGTGGGCCCCGACGATACCGGGGTCCAGGCGGACAAGATGGCGGACAAAATCTGCGGCCTGCGGATTTTTGAGGACGAAAACGAGAAAATGAATTTGAACCTGGCCGCTGTTGGAGGCGCACTGCTGGTGGTGAGCCAGTTCACCCTGTACGCCGACACCTCCTCCCGCCGCCCCGGCTTCTCCCACGCGGCCAAGCCGGACACGGCCATCCCGCTGTACCAGCGGTTCATGGAGCAGTGCCGGGAGCGGGGCTTCACCGTGGAGCACGGGGAGTTCGGGGCAGATATGCAGGTGTTCTCCCAGAACGACGGCCCGGTGACCATATTACTAGAGGTATAATATGGCGATCATAAAACAATTAGACCCCCATGTGGCGGACCTCATCGCCGCCGGCGAGGTGGTGGAGCGTCCCTCCAGCGTGGTGAAGGAGCTGATGGAGAACGCCATCGACGCCGGAGCCTCCGCCGTCACGGTGGAAATCAGCCGGGGCGGTATGGCCCTCATCCGGGTGACGGACGACGGCTGCGGCATCCCGGCGGACCAGGCGGCCACGGCCTTCCTGCGCCACGCCACGTCGAAAATCTCCGACGAGCACGATTTGGAGGCCATCGGCACCCTGGGCTTCCGGGGCGAGGCGCTGGCGGCCATTTCTGCCGTGTCCCGGGTGGAGCTGCTGACCTGTACGGACGACGGGTCGCTGGGCACCTCCCTATCCGTGGTGGCGGGTGAGGTGGTCAGCCAGGAGGAGGCGGGCTGCCCCAAGGGCACCACCATGGCGGTGCGGGAGCTGTTTTTCAACACTCCCGCCCGGCTCAAATTCATGAAGAAGGACGCCGCCGAGGGGGCCGCGGTATTCGCCGTGGTCCAGCGGGTGGCGCTGTCCCATCCGGAGCTGTCCGTGAAGTTTATCCGGGACGGCAAACAGGAGCTGCTGACCCCCGGCGACGGCCAGCTGAAAAGTGCGGTGTACGCCGTCATGGGCCGGGACATCGCCCTGGGCTTCCTGAGCGTGAAGGGGTCCGGCGAGGGCATGAGCGCGGAGGGCTTCGCCTCCCTGCCCGCCTGCTGCCGGGGAAGCCGGAGCTATCAGCATTTTTTCGTCAACGGGCGGTATGTGAAAAGCCGGATCATGATGGCGGCGGTGGAAGAGGCCTACAAAAACCAGAAGATGGTGGGCAAATTCCCCGGCTGTGTCATCCACTTGACGGTGAAGCCCAGCGAGGTGGACGTGAACGTCCACCCCACCAAGACCGAGGTGAAGTTCCAGCGTGAACAGGCGGTGTTTTCCACCGTGTATCACGCGGTGCTGTCCGCGCTGAACAAAGACCACACCCGCCCCCAGGCGGTGATGCCCGGCGTGAAGGCCGAGGACAAGGTGACGGCCAATCAGACCAGCCTGCCCCTCAATGATCGGGCGCGGGAGCTGAATGGGACGCAGTTCATGCCCTCGTCCCGGTTCAAGCCTATGCCGGGTTTCGGACCGGGAAAGCAGCCCGAGTCCCCGGCCCCGCCGCCCGCTCCGCAAAGAAAGAAGGACTCCCCCTTCCAATGGGTGGAGCCGCTGCCGGAAAAGAAAACGGAGGCCCCCGCTCCCGCCCCGGCGCGGGAGGAGGAGACGGCGGCCCCGGCGAAGCGGACGCCTGTTCAGACGGAGCATTCCGTTTCCGTTCAAAAGGAAGCGCCCCGGCCCGAACCGGAGGAAAAGCCCGCGCCTCAGCCCCCCGCGCCCGAGGAGGAGCCCTGGGTGGTGCGGGGCGAGCTGTTCCGCACCTATGTGATGGTGGAGCAGGGGGACAAGGTGCTGCTCATCGACAAGCACGCCGCCCACGAGCGGGCCAACTTCGACCGGCTCAAGGCGGCGGATTACCGCCCCATGGTGCAGGAGCTGCTGACCCCGGTGACCTTCTCCCCGCCCCCGGAGGAGCTGGAGATCCTGCTGGACCAGACCGGGCTGCTGGCCCAGTTCGGGTTTGAGGTGGAGGAGTTTGGCTCCAACGCTCTGGCGGTGCGCTCCGCGCCGGATTATTTAGACGCCGGGGACATCGAGTCCGCCCTGGGTGAGCTGGCAAGACGGCTGAAATTGGCCGGAACCGCCGATCCGGCTTCCGCCCGGGATGAACTGATGCACACCATGGCCTGCAAGGCGGCCATCAAGGGCGGCTGGCGCAACAGAGCCGAGGAGCTGGAGGAGGTGGCCCGGATGGTCATGTCGGGAGCGGTGAAATACTGCCCTCACGGGCGGCCGGTGGCCATTGAGCTGACGAAAAAGCAGCTGGAAAAACAGTTTAAGCGGGGCTGAGGTCAGCCCCGCTTTTTCCGTGGATAGGGCGGTGGACCGTCGGTGAGGTCAAGCAAGTAATCGACGCTTGTTTTGAAGTAATTTGACAGGTCGATCAGCCTGTCGAGAGGAATATTGAGATTACCCAATTCATACCCAGAATAGGTTGTCTGGTGTACGTTCAGCAGCTTTGCCATATCATCTTGGGATAAGTCGTTGTCTTCTCGCAATCCCCTTAAATGTTCCCACATGTCATTCACCTCATGTAAGAAGTATGCGTTAAGGGAAATACGCCTATTGACTTTTAGATGTTAAATACAGCATGTTGGAAAGAAGGGGAGCGCTTGATGAACTTGCCATGGAGACCGGATGGCCGGGCGGAACGCATGGGCATATCCAGTTTTTGATCCGATTCCAGAAAACGACCCTCCCAACTTAGGCAAAAGCTGAGCGGGAGGGCCAGATTTTACGTCAAATTCAGAAAAAGGCCGCAGCAGGATGGGAGCTTTTATCGTGTGAGCCTCAAATCCTCGCCATAGAAGGTCAGCTCCCGATACAGACCCGCCACGCGGGAGGCCAACTGAGCGCCGTAGGCGGTTCCGATCTGCTGGGTGGACAGGTTGGAGGAGATGATGGTGTGCCGCCCGGTCTGGAGCCTGCTGTTGACCACCTCATACAAGCTGGCTCTGGCGGAGGGCAGGTTCTGCTCACTGCCCAGGTCGTCCAAAATCAGCAGATCACAGCCCAGATAGCGCCGGGTGGTGTCCCGGGCTTGGCGTTCCTCCTCCGGGTCTCGGGAGAAGCGGCTCGCGCCGAAGGAATCAAAAATATTGCCGGCGGTATCGTACACCACGGAGAACCCCCGGCGGGACACCTCCCTGGCGACGCACCCGGACAAAAAGGTCTTACCCAGCCCGGTGCCCCCGGACAGCAGCAGGTTTTTCAGCGGGTAGCCGGGGAACTGCCGGGCGTAGCCCTCGCACACCATGACGATTTTGCTCATATTCTCCCGGGGGGAGCGCCGCCCCTCCCAGGGCCGGTCGCTGTAGACGTCCAGCCGCAGACGGTCGAAGTCCTGCTCGTCGGTGAGGCTCATGAGGGCGGTGAGCGCTTTCAGCTGCTCCTGGGCGCACAGCTCCTGGAGGCAGACGCACATTTTCCCGTCCACCCAGCCCCGGTCGCCGCAGTGGGGGCAGGCGGGGGTATCATCCAAGGCATCGAGGCTATAGCCCAGACGGCCCAAAAGGATTGCGCGCTCCTGTTGGAGCGCCTGATTGCGCTGGCGGATGGCGGCGATTTCCGGGCCGTCCGCCGACACCTTCCGCTCGCCCGTGGCCAGCAGGGCCAAATCGGCCATGGTGCCCCGGAGGGCGGCGTCCACCTCCCGCAGACGGGGCTGTTTGGCATAGAGTTCCCGCTCCAAAAGATACCGGCGGCGGTCCCGGTCGTCCCGGCGGCGCTCCAGGCGGGCCAGGGCCTTGCGCATGACGGCGGGTTCGTAGGACACGTCAGCCGCCTCCCTTCTTTTGCTGTTCGGCCAGGAACTGGTCCAGCCAGTCGTTGTTCTTCTGGATGCGCTCCTGGCTGGGCTGGAAGTCCTGGGGCTGGGGGATGGGGCGGGACCGTTTGGCGGGCTTGTCCCCCGCCTCCACCTGGGCGGGGGTGTGGTAGCCCGCCTTGTGCCAGGACTGCAGAATTTTGTTCATGTAGGGCCAGTTCATGGCCTTTTTCTGGTATACCGTGCGCTCGTAGGCCAGCCGGATGAGCTCGTCGCTGAGCCCCATCTCCACCCAGGCGGCGATGAACTCCCGCTCCTTTTCCACAGCGGGGCGGCGTTCTGTCACGCCCACCGCCTGAAGGATGTCCCACTCCCGCTGGTCCACCCCCTCCTGGCGGCGGAGGTAGTCCTCCGCCCGCTCCAGGGTGTCCAGGCCCAGGCGCTTCCAGCGGAAGGCCTCCTGCTGAATGGTGTACATCCGGGGAGAGAAGGCGGGGTTGTTTCGCTGACGCCGTTCCCGGCGGATGACCCAGCCGGTGAGGTGCACGATGACCTCGGGGGAGAAGCTCAGATAGTCGTAGATGGTGTACAGATATTTTAGATCGTTGTCGGAGAGGATGCGGCCCAGCATTCCCTCCAGCTCCCGGCACAGGCCCCGGAACCCCGGCTCCCGCTCCTGGGCGGCGGTGAGCTCCTCCCGGCTGTACTCGGGGGGGAGACCTTTCTTCTGGGGGGGCAGGAGGATGTCGTCGGCGCCCATGAGTTCAATGGCGATGGGCGGAGCCTCGGGCCGAGGCTGGGCTAACCCCTTGGCCGCCAGGCGGTCCCAGGCGGGGTACAGGCGGCCGTCCGCCCAGCGCAGGCGGGAGGCGGCCTTGACCCCGTCGCCGCCGGACTCCAGCAGGGCCAGGTACAGGAGGGCCTCATCCCCGTCGCCGGATTCCACCAGCAGCCGGGCCGCCTGGGCGGACATGGACAATATGTCGTTGGGCAGCAGCAGCGCGGACATGATTCTCCCCCCTTGCCTCCGGCGTCCCGCTTTTTCTTTGTAAAGAAAAAGCGGGACAAAAAGAAACTTTTAGTCAACGCTCCATTGAGGCGAAACCGATTCTTTTTTGTCGGACTTCTATTCTACCTGATTCTGGCCAAAAAATCAACCGCCCCGCCGGATTTGGCGGAGCGGTCGGTTTTGCGCTCAGTTTTTCAGCTTGGACACGTCCTCCAGGTAGATGGACACCTCGCCGCACTCCGGGCAGATTGCCACCTTGGGCTTGCCGATGCGTCCGCTGAAAATTTTGCTCTCCTCAGTGGACAGGACCACGCCGTAGCCCGCGCCTTCCACCTTCACCGTGCAGTCCTCCTGCATCTGCGTGCCGCACCTGAGACAGTTTCGCATGATAGGAACCTCCTTGTAAATGATTCTCCCAAACTCCCGTTTCGCACTAAACCGTTCTGCCGGGCGTGGACAGCTTGATGGCCCAATAGCTGTACACCGACTGTCCCACCCCCCACACCACGCAGATGGCCATGGCGGGCAGGAAGCCCCCGTTGAAGAACATCCCGCCCATGACGAACACCGTCCACAGCACCAGGCAGGCGGTGGACATGGCCCGGTAGGCTTTCATCGCGCACTGACCGATGATGGCCCGCTCCGCCTCGTCGCAGCTGTCCATCCACTTTTTTTGAAACTTGGTGTCGTACACCGAGCCTCGCTTCTCCGGGTAAAGCTGCTTTGTGGCGTCCACCAGCTTCTGCTGGAAAACCATGGTGATAAAAAGATTGACCAGGAACGCCCCCAGCCCCAGGAACACGTGGACAGGACCCATGGAGGCCCGCAGGAAGATATCCCCCGCCATCCCGGCGAAATGGCCCGCCGCCAGGAAAAAGCTCAGGACGGTGGCCATGCTGGTGATCCAGATGCACACTGACAGCTTCTGCTCGACGGCGTCGCTGACGGACTCGTCCTCGCCGTCCCAGCCGGCCATCTGATTTTTCGCGTTGAAATACAGGGGCAGGCCCACCGCCAGCTCCGCCACCGGGCAAGCGCACAGCAGCCAGCCCGCCAGCCGGGTGGTGAAAAAGCGCCAGAAGGCGGCCAGCAGCGCCTCGAAATTCTCAAACTCCAGGAAGGACATGGTGAAGCCCAGGACCAGGCCCACCACCAGGCTCAGCGCAAAAATGAGGATGAATTTTGGAAAAGCCTTTTTATTTTCCCGCTTGATCGTCTCATTGTTGTTTTTCATCGTTCTCCTCCTCCAGGATGAAGATATCCTCCACCGTCACCCCGCAGATTTTTGCCAGGGTGAGGGCCAGCGTCACCGACGGCGAGTAGTCCCCCCGCTCGATGAGGCTGATGGTCTGCCGGGACACCCCGGCCATCCGCCCCAGCTCCTGCTGGTTGACCTCCAGCGCCGCCCGGCGCTCCTTCAATCGGTTTTTCAGCACAGCCGCGCCTCCTTTCTATTCAGGGGGATTTTCCTCTGAGAAAAGCTGGCCGCAGGCCTGCTGAAACCAGCCCTTCTTTTCCGCTGCTATCCGCTCATGGGCTTCCATGATGCCGTTTCGCACCGCCCATTTCACCACAAAGTACAGCGCACACAGTACGATCAGCGCGGTCCCGCCGCTGACACCCAGTTCACTCCAAATCATAACCTGTTCCTCCTGACATATTCTCTTGTCGCTATGACAAGTATCTTTGTCTATTTGACAACTTTATTTGTCATTAAGAGGATAGCACAGGGTTGGAGAACTGTCAAGGGGTATTGCGGAAATTTTTCAAAGTTGTTAAATTTTTCTCGGGGCTTGTCAGATGGCGTCGAATTATGTAAAATGAAGGACACGACACTACCCGCCTTCCCAGAGAAAAGGAGAAGCCCATGAAAAAACGCGTCGCAGTCCTGTTCCTGGCCGTCCTGATGGCGGTCTCCTCCAGCACCACCGCCCTGGCCGCCCCTGCTCCCACCCCGGTCCTGTCTCCCTTCGTGGACCTGGCGGCGGACCACTGGTCCTTTCAGTACGTCTATGACCTGTACCGGCAGGGCGTGGTGGCGGGGGACCCGGAGGGCACCTTCCGGGGCGGCGACCCGGTGACCTGGGGGGAGACCTTCAAGCTCATCCTGCTGGCCATCGGGGAGGAGGAGCCGGAGCGGGATGAGGAGAAGCACTGGGCCTGGTGCTACATCCAGCCCGCCCTGGACAACCGGCTGGTCTACTCCTTCAACGAGGAGTACTTGGACGAGGTCCCCTCCCGGCTGGAGGTGGCCCGGATGGCCGCCCGTGGCCTGGACCTGACCGACATCTCGGGAGAAAGCCCCTACGCCGACTGCGACGACGGCTATGTGGTGGAGCTGTATGAGAAGGGCATCATGGAGGGCACCGTGGAGGAGGACGGCCTGCGGTGGTTCTACCCCGACCAGCCCATCACCCGGGAGGAGATGTCCACCATCGTGTGGCGCATGATGAATGTGGACGTGAGCCAGGGAATGTTCCGGCACAGCAACTACTGGGTGGACGTGCTGGACAGCGTGCCCCCCACCACCTTCTCCGACGAGCAGTTCGGCCGGGATGACCTGGACCGTGTGACCTACTCCGGCGGGTATTATACCCGTGGCATCGATGTGTCCGGTCACAAGCAGGAGATCAATTGGCAGGCGGTGGCCGCCGACGGCATCGACTTTGCCATCATCCGGGCGGGCAACCGGCTCTATGGCAAGGACAGCAGCGGCGCGGTCTGCGAGGACTCCTGGTTTGACCGGAACATGCAGGGGGCCATTGCCGCCGGGATGGATGTGGGCGCCTACTTCTTCTCCAACGCCATCACCGTGGAGGAGGCCATTGAGGAGGCCGATTTCCTGCTGGCCAAGCTGGAGCCCTACCGCCAGTACATCACCTACCCCGTGGTCTGCGACTGGGAGTACCTGGGGGGAAACAACTCCCGGGCCTACGGCGTGGACGCGAAGGTGCTCACGCAGTGTGTGGCTGCCTTCTGCCAGCGGGTGCAGGAGGCGGGGTATCACCCCATGTTCTACTTTAACGAGTACTGCGGCTATATAAAGTTTGACTTGAGCAAGCTGACCCAGTACGATTTCTGGTTCGCGCAGTACGCCAGCAAGCCCAGCTACATCTATAATTTCCAGATGTGGCAGTTTTCCTCCAAGGGGAAGGTGGCGGGCATCAGCTCCGACGTGGATATGAACCTGTGCTTCGTGCCCTACGAGGGGGCCACCCGGTGTCCGCCCAATGTGGAGTTGCCGGGACCGGAGCCCGCCCCCGCTGAGTCCGGCTCCGGTCCACTCCTGAACGGATAAAAATACCGCCGGTCCCAACAGGGACCGGCGGTATTTTTGTTGCGTGTTTGGTGGGTTACAGCTTTTTCTGCGTGCCCACCTGCTCCAGATCCTCCAAAATTTCCTCCAGGCCGGCGCCCGCCTCGGCGCTCACCGTGCCGGTGACGGCGCCCTCGGCGATGGGGCAGTCGGCCATGGCCAGCTTGCGCCCCTCCATGGACTCGATGACCATTTCAGCGGTCATGACGGCGCTGCCCATGTCCATGAGGATAATGACGCCGTCGTCGGAGTACACCTGGTCGATGGCGTTGGAGATCTTCTCGAAGCTGGTGCCGAAGGAGCCGTCCTCCAGCCCCCCGGCGGGAGCGATGGGGACGGTCTTGGCCATCATCCGGGCCAGGTCGGCCACGCCCTCGGCCAGCTTTGCGCTGTGGGATACAATGACGAAGCCGACCATATCACACCTCGTTTGCCGCGATCTCCAGCACCATGGAGAAGGAGGTGGCGCCGGGGTCCTGGTGGCCGATGGACCGCTCGCCCACATAGCTGGCCCGGCCCTTGGTGGCGGCGATGGTCTTGGTGAACTCCACGCCCTCCCAGGCGGCGGCCACGCCGGCGGCAAAGGCCGCCTTGGCGTCCTGGGTCTCGTTCCATTTGGCCTCCATGGCCTCCTTGGCGGGGATCATGGCGTCCAGCATGGTCTTTTCTCCCTTGGTGGAGCGGCCCCGCTGCATGATGCCCTCGATGGCCAGCTGCAATCCCGCCAGGAAGCTGGGGACGTCGATGTCCGCCTTGCCCTTCAAAGCGGCGCCCAGCTTCATGAAGCCGGTGCCGTACAGGGGGCCGGAGGCCCCGCCCACGGTGGACACCAGGGTCATGCCCACGGTCTTGAGCACGTCGCCCGGCTCCTTGTCCGCCAGGGCGTCCAGCTTCTTCTCCACCTCGCCGAAGCCCCGGGCCAGGTTGATGCCGTGGTCGCCGTCGCCGATGACGTTGTCCAGCTCGGTGAGGAAGGCCTTCTCCTCCTCGATCTTGGCCGCGATCTTGTGGATGGTGCCGATGAGTTTTTCAGTGTTCATTTGGTCAGCCTGCCTTCTTTCAGAAATAGATACGTCGGAAACCGGCCCTCAAGCCTTGAAGCCCGGGGTGTCCGCCTTGGCGTCCAGCAGGCCCTTGAGCTGGTCGTCCAGCTTCAGCAGGGAGATGGAGAAGCCCGCCATCTCAATGGAGGTCATATACTCGCCCACGAAGGTCTTGTAGACCTTGACGCCCTTCTCGGCCAGCACGTCGGCGACGCGGTTGTTGATGATGAACAGCTCCATCAGCGGGGTGGCGCCGGAGGAGTTGATCATCACGGCCACCTCGCTGCCGGTGTAGTCGATGTCGGCCAGAATCTGGGCCAGCAGCTTGTCGGTGATCTCGTCGGCGGTGAGGATCTTCTCCCGGTGGGTGCCCGGCTCGCCGTGGATGCCGATGCCCACTTCCATCTCATCCTCGGCTAGCTCGAAGCCGGGCTTGCCCGCGGCGGGGACGGTGCACGGCTCGATGGCCGCGCCCATGGTGCGCACGTTGTCGATGACCTTCTGGGCCACGGCCTGGACGGCGTCCAGGTCCGCCCCGGTCTCCGCCATGGCGCCGGCGATCTTGTGCACGAACACGGTGCCCGCCACGCCCCGGCGGCCCACGGTGTACAGGCTGTCCTTCACGGCCACGTCGTCATTCACAACGACCTGAGCCACCTTGATGCCCTCGTCCCGGGCCATGTCGGCGGCCATCTCGAAGTTCATCACGTCGCCGGTGTAGTTCTTGATGACCATCAGCACGCCCGCGTCGGTGGCGATGGCCTTGATGCCCTCATAGACCTGGTCGGGGGTGGGGGAGGTGAACACGGCCCCGGCCACCGCCGCGTCCAGCATGCCCTCGCCGACGTATCCGCCGTGGGCGGGCTCGTGGCCGCTGCCGCCGCCGCTGATGAGGGCCACCTTGCCCTGCTTCTTGTTGGCGCGGACCACCACATTGCCGCAGTCCAGCTTCTTCACGTACTGGGGATAGGCCTTGACCATGCCCTGGATCATCTGATCCTCTACCTTGTCGACCGCGTTGATGAACTTCTTCATGCTGACACACTCCTTAAAAAATATGATAAAATGTCAAGATATTCGGTGCCTAGGGCGGGAAAAAACGTTGTGGGGCGGGGATGAGAGCATTATAATACCATGTTGGAACGCCTCCGGCGGGCCGGGGGCAGAGAAAAACGGGGGAGGGGACTGCTTTGGACCAACGCTTTTATGACGCGGTGCTGGCCTCGCCGGTGATCGCGGCGGTAAAGGATGTGGCGCAGCTGGAGGACTGCCTGACGCTGGACAACATCCAGGTGGTGTTCCTGCTGTTCGGCGACGTGTGCACCGTGGGGGATGTGGTGGCCCGGGCCAAGGACGCGGGGAAGATCGTGCTGGTGCATGTGGATCTCATCGCGGGGCTGTCCTCCAGCCAGGAGATCGCTGTGGATTTCCTGCGGCAGAACACACGGGCGGACGGCGTCATCACCACCAAGCCCAACTTCATCCGCCGGGCCAGGGAGCTGAAGCTGTTCACCGTCATGCGCCTGTTCGTCATCGACTCCATGGCGCTGGCGGGCATCAGCAAGCTGGAGAGCGTCAAGCCCGACTTCATTGAGGTTCTGCCCGGCGTCATGCCCAAGACCATCCGGAAGATCGCCCAGACCACCCGCATCCCCCTGCTGGCCGGGGGGCTCATCGCGGACAAAGAGGATGTGATGGCGGCGCTGAACGCCGGAGCCATGGCGGTGTCCGCCACCAGCCGGGAGGTCTGGCGGATGTGAGCGCCCAAAGAATGGAAAAAGCCGCGCAGGCGCGGGACGGACCCCCGCCCTGCGTTCAGGACAGGCGGGGCCTTTCCATGCCTGTACGGCTTTTCCGGGACGGGTGTTTGGGCGTCACTTGCCCTCGCAGTTCATGTCGTCCAGGCTGCAGCTGGTGTCCTCGTCCTTGGTCACGGCGTTCATGTCGGTAATGGAGAAGCTCTGCTCCTCCTGGCCCTCCAGGCAGTTCATATCGTTCAGGGCGCAGCTGCGGTCGTCATCACTGGAAATGCCGTTCATGTTGGTGATGCCCAGGCCGCTCTTGATCTTGCTTTCCTTCTTCTCAGCCATGATTTTGCCTCCTCCTTCACATGGTTTCCTTAAGACGGGCGCGGCAAATATGCCGGCAGGAGGGCGGACCCTCCCCTTTGAATGAAACGTCAGCAATGCGAACGGATTGCTTTCATTTTAAAAGTATAGCCCAACCTGCCCAAAAATACAAGAGGCACCGCTGATATTTTTGACAAATCTTCCACTTTGTTGGACGGGGCGGAGGAATTTGGCAAAGTTTTCGTGAAAATCACTTGCAAAATAAAAGGGAGTCTGATATCGTTGACTGGAAAATATGCGCCGGACAGCAGGGGCTGCCCGGAAGAATTTGACATGCCGATAAGGAGGAATACGATATGGCGCATATGATCGGCCAAAAGCTGGAGCCCTTCTCCGTCATGGGCTATCACGAGGGCGAGTTCAAGCCCTATACCGACAAGGACCTGCTGGGCCACTGGTCGGTGCTGTTTTTCTACCCCGCCGACTTTACCTTCGTCTGCCCCACCGAGCTGAAGGATTTGGCGGAGCGGTACGAGGGCTTCCGGGCGGAGGGCTGCGAGATCTACTCCATCAGCGAGGACACCCACTTTGTCCACAAGGCCTGGGCGGACGCCTCGGACACCATCAAGACCATCAACTATCCCATGCTGGGCGATCCGGCGGGAGTGCTGGCCCGCCAGTTCGGCGTGCTGGTGGAGGAGGAGGGACAGGCCCTCCGGGGCACCTTCCTGCTGAACCCGGACGGCAAGATCGTGCTGTACGAGATTCACGACATGGGCATCGGCCGCAACGCCGAGGAACTGCTGCGCAAGCTTCAGGCCGCCAAGTTCGTCCATGAGCACGGCGACCAGGTCTGTCCCGCCCACTGGCACCCCGGAGAGGACACTTTGACCCCCAGCCTGGACCTGGTGGGCTTGTTATAAGGAGGAGTCTCTTATGCCGCTCCAACCCGAGAATTATCCCGCGAAAAGCCCTCTGATTGCCGAGGAGCTGGAGGGCCAGCTGAGCCAGCTTTTGTCCAAGCTGTCCGCCCCCGTCACCCTGGTGTGCGTGCTGGACGAGGGGGAGAAGAGCGGCGAGATGGCCGCCTTTGTCAACCACATCGCGGGGCTGTCCCCCCAGCTGTCCTGCAAGTTCCTCTCCCCCAGTGAGGACCCGGCCGTGGACGAGGCGGTGGACGCCTCCCTCCTGCCCGCCACCGGCGTCTATACGGAGGCAGGGTTTGGCCGGATGGTGTTCCACGGCATCCCCGGCGGCAAGGAGATCACCGGCTTCGCCGGGGCCCTGCTCAACGCCGGGAACGCCGCCAAGCCCCTGGACAAGCCCACCCTGAAGGACATCGGCAAGATCAAAAAGCCGGTGAGCATCCAGGTGTGCGTGTCCCTGGCCTGCCACCACTGCGCCCAGCTGGTGATGAGCGCCCAGCGGGTGGCCTGGGAGAATCCTCTGGTCACCGCCCACATGATCGACGCCAACCTGTATCCCGAGCTGGTGGAAAAATATCAGATCCAGCGGGTTCCGCTGACGGTGCTCAACGGGGAGAAGACGGTTCCCGGCGGGAAAACGATGGCCGAGCTGACCACATTGCTGGCAAAACTGTAACGCGCCGAAGCACAAGACGCAAAAAAGGCGGAACGGCGGCGGATGGACCGCCGCCGCCGGCCAAGCTCCTGGCGGTCCTATAGACAAAAAACTCCGCCGACAAGATTTCGGGTCTTGACGACGGAGTTTTTTGGTTATTCTTGCAAAAAAGCCGTGCAAAATTTGTATGAACTGTCGAAATTTGCATATGATTCCCAAAAAATGTTGATTTTCTTTTACATATATGCTAAATTAAACAAGTACAATATTACATGAGCACAGCTCCCGTGGGATGAATTGAATACAATGAACCTTTGAGACGAGCGCTGCAGGGTCTAAACAGTGGGAAACCGCTGAGGATAGTCCTGCGCCTTTTTTTTAGCTCTTTTCCGAGGGATGGACGCCCGGTCCGGCGCGCAGGCCGCCTGGACAACAGAACGGGCCATGCCGCAGATTTAGGAGGAGTTTACCGGAATGTGCTGTAACACGAAGCAGAAGATCGCCAAGGCGCTGAGGCAGCTGATGTGTGAGCGCCCGCTGAGCAAGATCACCGTGCAGGACCTGATGGAGCGGGCGCAGATGAAGCGGCAGAGCTTCTATTATCACTTTCAGGATATCTACGATGTGCTGGGCTGGATCTGCGAACAGCAGCTGGGCGCGCCGCTGCGGGAGGACCCGGAGATGGGGTTTGAGGAGTGGTGCCTGCGGCTTATCGGTCTGATGGAGGAGGACCGGGCCTTTTACCGCCGTGTGTTCCTGGCGGGCAACCCGGAGCTGGTGCGGGAGTTCTGCGAGGGACTGGTGCGGCCCAGAATGGCCCGGCAGCTGTTTTTGACGGAGGATGCGCGGACGCTGCCCCAGCAGCAGAGCTTCGTAGTGGACTTTTGCACAAAGGCCCTGACCAATTACTTCATCGAGCTGTGTTCCTCCCGCAAGGAGCTGGACTGGGCGGAGGTGCGCTGCTGCCTCCACGGTCTGCTGGGGGTGCTGCGGCCCTCGGAGGAGCTGTGTCTTCAGGTACAGGCCGGCTGAGCGGCGGAAAGCCCGACGGGCCTTGACGATTTGTACAAAACCGGGGCGGCAGTCAAATAAAAATTATAAAATTCATACAATCACCCCCGGTTGTCGAATGACTTTTTTCCAAAGGTTTGCTATAATCATTGTCAGCATAAGCGTTCCTGGGACTGGGCACGGCTTTTCCCATCGGCGGCCCGGGACGGGGACAGAGCAGGAGCGAACGGCCTGCTTTCAACATAAGGACGTCAATTTATAAAGGAGGAACACGAGTATGGCTAAGTACGTAATGGCGCTGGACGCGGGCACCACCAGCAACCGCTGCATCCTGTTCAACGAGAAGGGCGAGATGTGCAGTGTGGCCCAGAAGGAGTTCACCCAGTTCTTCCCCAAGCCCGGCTGGGTCGAGCACGACGCCGAGGAGATCTGGTCCACCCAGCTGGAGGTGGCTCAGGAGGCCATGAAGAACCTGGGCGTCACCGCCGCGGACATCGCCGCCATCGGCATCACCAACCAGCGTGAGACCACCATCGTGTGGGACAAGAACACCGGCGAACCCATTCATCATGCCATCGTGTGGCAGTGCCGCCGCACCTCCGAGTACTGCGACTCCCTGAAGGAAAAGGGCCTGGTGGACAAGATCCGCTCCAAGACCGGCCTTGTCATTGACGCCTACTTCTCCGGCACCAAGGTCCGCTGGCTGCTGGAAAACGTCCCCGGCGCCCGTGAGCGCGCCGAGAAGGGCGAGCTGCTCTTCGGCACCGTGGAGACCTGGCTGATCTGGAAGCTGACCAAGGGCAAGGTCCATGTCACCGACTACTCCAACGCCTCCCGCACCATGCTCTTCAACATCAACGAGCTGAAGTGGGACGACGAGATCCTGGCCGAGCTGAATATCCCCAAGTCCATGCTGCCCGAGGCCAAGCCCTCCAGCTGCGTGTACGGCGAGGCCGATCCCCAGTTCTTCGGCGGCCCCATCAAGATCGGCGGCGCCGCCGGCGACCAGCAGGCCGCCCTGTTCGGCCAGACCTGCTTCACCCCCGGCGAGGCCAAGAACACCTACGGCACCGGCTGCTTCCTGCTGATGAACACCGGCGAGAAGCCCGTGTTCTCCAACAACGGCCTGGTGACCACCATCGCCTGGGGCCTGGACGGCAAGGTCAACTACGCCCTTGAGGGCTCTATCTTCGTGGCCGGCGCCTCCATCCAGTGGCTGCGCGACGAGATGCGCCTGGTGGACTCCTCCCCCGACTCCGAGTACATGGCCCGCAAGGTCAAGGACACCAACGGCTGCTATGTGGTCCCCGCTTTCACCGGCCTGGGCGCCCCCCACTGGGATCAGTACGCCCGCGGCACCATCGTGGGCATCACCCGCGGCGTGAACAAGTACCACATCATCCGCGCCACCCTGGAGTCCATGGCCTATCAGGTCAACGACGTGCTCCAGGCCATGAAGGCCGACTCCGGCATCAACCTGGCCGCCCTGAAGGTGGACGGCGGCGCCTCCGCCAACAACCTGCTGATGCAGATGCAGGCCGACATCAGCGGCGCGCCCGTCAACCGCCCGATGTGCGTGGAAACCACCGCCATGGGCGCGGCCTATCTGGCCGGTCTGGCCGTGGGTTACTGGTCCAGCAAGGAGGACGTCATCAAGAACTGGGCCATCGACCGCACCTTCGAGCCCGCCATCGACGAGGCCACCCGCGCCAAGATGTGCAAGGGCTGGAACAAGGCCGTCAAGTGCTCCTACGGCTGGGCCAAGGAGGACTAAGCCCCGTTCCCCTGCGGCGTGAGCGCCGCGGTCCGATCATCCATATGGTTCTGTCCCCGGGGCGGGCCTTCCGCCCCGGGTATAGAGAATAAAAGAGGAGGGTTTTGTCAATGTTAGTGAGATTCTTAGCTGAGTTTTTTGGTACGATGCTGCTCATCCTGCTGGGTGACGGCGTGGTCGCCAACGTCACGCTGAACAAGTCCGGCATGAAGGGCGCAGGCTCCATTCAGATCACCCTGGCCTGGGGCCTTGCCGTTATGATCCCCGCGTTCATCTTCGGCGCGGCTTCCGGTGCCAGCTTCAACCCCGCCCTGACCATCGCCCTGGCTGTTGATGGCACCATGGAGGCTTTCGGCGGCTGGGCTGCGGTTCCCGTTTATATCATCGCGCAATTCGCCGGCGCTTTTGTGGGCGCGTGCTTGGTGTACATTCTGTTCAAGGATCAGTTCGACGCCACCGAGGACCCCGGCGCCAAGCTGGGCGTCTTCTCCTG
This sequence comes from uncultured Oscillospiraceae bacterium, assembly GCA_949948775.1. Taxonomy (GTDB): domain Bacteria; phylum Bacillota; class Clostridia; order Oscillospirales; family Oscillospiraceae; genus Enterenecus. The sequence goes on along the minus strand of CATLHC010000014.1, from coordinate 6,936 downwards.
CGGCCCCTCCATCCCCAATGCACCCTTGAACTTCCTGGCTGAAGTGGTCGCCACCTTCGTGCTGGTCTTCGCCATCAAGGGCATCCCCGCTGTGGCTGATGGCGTCAGCAACCTGTTCGTGTTCGGTATTATCGTGTCCTGCGGCATGTCTCTGGGCGGCCTGACCGGCTACGCCATGAACCCCGCCCGTGACATCGGCCCCCGTATTGCCCACGCCGTGCTCCCCATCAAGGGCAAGGGCGGCTCCAACTGGGGTTATGCTGCCATCACTTTGTTTGGCCCCATCGTGGGCGCCCTCATCGCCGTGCTGCTGCACATGGGCCTGGCCTCTGCTGGTGTGTTCTAATCTAGAATCATATCATAACAAGGGCCCTGTGGCCAAATGATTCCTGGTCTCTCACGCTGAGTGAATGAGAAGCTGTGAGCCGGGCAGCCTAGACTGTTCCCGCAAGGGGCGGTCGGACCGGGCTGCCCGGCTCTTGTTATCAAAATCTGGAAAAATTAGACGCAAAAGGAGTGAACCTGCATGGTTGATATCGTCATTATCGGCGCGGGCGTGTCCGGCTGCGCCATCGCCCGGGAGCTGTCCCGGTACAAGGCGGACGTGCTGGTGCTGGAGCGGGAAGAGGATGTGTGCTGCGGCACCACCAAGGCCAACAGCGCCATCGTCCACGCGGGCTATGATGCCACCAACGGCTCCCTGATGGCCAAGCTGAATGTGGCGGGCAGCCTGCTCATGCCCGAGCTGGCCCGGGAGCTGGATTTCGCCTATGAGCAGAACGGCTCCCTGGTGGTGATGATGAGCGAGGAGGACCGCCCCGCCCTGAATAAGCTGTACGCCAACGGCGTGGCCAACGGGGTGGAGGGCCTGCGCATCGTGGAGCGCGACGAGCTGGTCCAGATGGAGCCCAACATCAGCGACGAGGCCGTGGCGGCCCTGTACGCCCCCACCGGCGGCATCGTGTGCCCCTTTGGGCTGACCTTTGCCCTGGCGGAGAACGCCGCCCACAATGGGGTGAAGTTCCAGTTCGACAGCGAGGTCACCAATATCGAGAAAATTGACGGAGGCTGGAAGGTGTCCACCGTCAAGGGCGACGTGGAGGCCAAGGTAGTGGTCAACGCCGCAGGCCTGTACTCCGACAAGCTGCACAACATGGTGGCGGACGACAACATGACCATCATCCCCCGCCGGGGCGACTACTTCCTGCTGGACCACACCACCCAGGGCTTTGTGAGCAACACCATCTTCCAGCTCCCCGGCAAGTACGGCAAGGGCGTGCTGGTGGCCCCCACCGTCCACGGCAACACCATCGTGGGTCCCACCGCCATCGACATCGAGGACAAGGAGGGCACCAACACCACCCAGGCCGGTCTGGACGACGTGCGGGCCAAGTGCGGCATGGCGGTGAAGAACGTGCCTCTGCGCCAGACCATCACCAGCTTCGCGGGCCTGCGCGCCCATGAGGCCCGCCACGAGTTCTTTATCGGCGAGATCAAGCCCGGCTTTGTGGACTGCGCCGCCATCGAGTCCCCCGGCCTGTCCTCCTCCCCCGCCATCGGCCGCATGGTGGCGGGCATCGTGAAGGACATCCTGGGCCTGGAGGTGGACCTGTCCTTCGATCCCCGCCGGAAGGGCATCCTGGACCCCAAGACGCTGGACGACGAGACCCACGCCGCCCTCATCAAGGAAAATCCCGCTTACGGCACCGTCATCTGCCGCTGCGAGACGGTCACCGAGGGCGAGATCATCGACGCCATCCACCGCGTGCCGGGCGCCCGGAGCGTGGACGGGGTGAAGCGCCGGGTCCGGGCCGGCATGGGCCGGTGCCAGGGCGGCTTCTGCTCCCCCAGGGTTATGGAGATTCTGGCCCGGGAGCTGGGCGTGGACCAGAGCGAGATCACCAAGTCCGGCGCTGGGTCCGAGCTGATCGTGGGCGTCAACAAGGACGCCATTTGAGGAGGGCTGAACCATGAGAGAATATGATCTTGTTATCATCGGCGGCGGCCCTGCCGGGTTAGCCGCGGCGGTGGCCGCCCACGAGGCGGGGCTGAAGGACATCCTGATCCTGGAGCGTGACAACGAGCTGGGCGGCATCCTGAACCAGTGCATCCACAACGGCTTCGGCCTGCACACCTTTAAGGAGGAGCTCACCGGCCCCGAGTACGCCGGGCGGTTCATCGAGCAGGTCAAAAAGCTGGACATCCCCTATAAGCTGAACACCATGGTGCTGGACCTGGCGGCGGACAAGACCGTCACCGCCATGAACCGGGAGGACGGCCTGTTCCAGCTCCATCCCAAGGCGGTCATCCTGGCCATGGGCTGCCGGGAGCGCCCTCGGGGCGCGCTGAACATCCCCGGCTACCGCCCCGCCGGCATCTTCACTGCGGGCACCGCCCAGCGCCTGGTGAACATGGAGGGCTATATGCCCGGGCGCCGTGTGGTCATCCTGGGCTCCGGCGACATCGGGCTCATCATGGCCCGCCGCATGACCCTGGAGGGGGCCAAGGTCCAGGTGGTGGCGGAGCTCATGCCCTACTCCGGCGGCCTGAAGCGGAACATCGTCCAGTGCCTGGACGACTACGGCATCCCCCTGAAGCTGAGCCACACGGTGGTGGACATCGAGGGCAAAAAGCGGGTGGAGGCCATCACCATCGCCCAGGTGGACGAGAAGAACCGGCCCATCCCCGGCACCGAGGAGCGCTATGAGTGCGACACCCTCCTGCTGTCCTGCGGCCTCATCCCGGAAAACGAGCTGAGCCGCTCCGCGGGCGTGGACATCAACCCCATCACCAACGGCCCCACCGTCAACGAGAGCCTGGAGACCAGCATCCCCGGCGTGTTCGCCGCGGGCAACGTGCTCCACGTCCACGACCTGGTGGACTACGTGTCCGAGGAGGCGGGGGCCGCCGGACGCCACGCCGCCGACTACATCGCCGCCGGGTGCAAGGCCGAGGACCACAAGGCCCTGCCTGTCAAGTGCGAAAACGGCGTGCGCTACACCGTGCCCGTGGCCATCCGGCCCGACGCCGCCGGGGAGAACATCACCCTGCGGTTCCGGGTGGGCAACGTATATAAGAACAAAAAGGTGGCGGTCTATGCGGGGGACGCCTGCATCTTCAGCCGCAAGCGCCCCGTGCTGGCCCCCGGCGAGATGGAGACGGTCATCCTCAAGACCAGCCTGCTGACCGACCACCCCGAGGCGGAAGGCATCACCGTGACTCTGGAGGAGGCGTAAGACATGGAAGAGAAGAATCTGATTTGCATCAACTGCCCGCTGGGCTGCCCGCTGACCGTCACCCTGGAGGGCGGCGAGGTCAAGACCGTCACCGGCAACACCTGCCCCCGGGGCGAGGCCTACGCCAAGAAGGAGCTGACCAACCCCACCCGCATCGTCACCAGCACCGTGAAGGTGAAGGGCGGCAAGCTGGCCATGGCCTCCGTCAAGACCGCCACCGACATCCCCAAGGGCAAGATTTTCGACTGCGTGAAGGCCATCCAGGACATCGAGCTGGAGGCCCCCGTGGCCATCGGCCAGGTGGTGCTGGCCGACGTGTGCGGCACCGGGGTGGACATTGTGGCCACTAAGAACGTGCCCGCCAGGGGCTGAGCGCTCCGGCGCGGGACAGCGATTTGAAAAACAGGCGGCGTCCGGTTTTCGCGGACGCCGCCTGTTTTTTGTGAGGCGCGGTGTTCCGGGGGCGGCGTCCAAAAAAATCTCGCCGCGGCTGTTGAAACCGCAGGCTTTTTGTGGTATCCTACGTAAGTACGTAAATCTGTATGAATTCGCGAAAAAATGTACATTTTTAAAGCATTAGCCCCGGTCTTACTTGGGGTTTCTGTACATTTCCCCGCTGGAGGTCACTCATGTTTGAAAAAATCCGGATCCTTGCGTCCGCGCACAGAGAGCAGCTGGCCTATCTCGTGGTGGGCTGCATGACCACGCTGGTCAACTACGTCATATTCTTCCTCTTGACCGATCTCGCCAAGATCCACTATATCGCCAGCAATGTGATCGCCTGGGTCGCCGCTGTGATCTTTTCCTATTTTGCCAACGGGAACTGGGTGTACCGCTCCGATTCCCGCCGGAGCTTGAAGGAGGCGTTCTTTTTTGTGACCTCCCGCCTGTTCTCGCTGGGGCTGGAGACGGTGTGCCTGTTCCTGCTGGTGGACCTGCTCCACATGGATAAGATGGCGGCAAAGCTGCTGGTGGCAGTGCTGGTGGTGGTGGTCAATTACCTGACCGGCCTGCTGGTCTTTAAACGGAAAAAGGAGGCGTAAGCAAATGCTTTCTGTCGTCATCCCCGCCTACAATGAGGCGGGTTCCATCGGCCGGGCGGCTGAGTGCATCGGCAGGGTCCTCCGGGACGCGGAGATCCCGTACGAGCTGATCTTTGTGGACGACGGGTCCAGCGACGGCTCGTGGGATGAGATTACACAGACCGCGGAGCAGGACTCCGCCGTCCGGGGCGTGGGGTTCTCCCGCAACTTCGGCAAAGAGGCCGCCATTTTCGCCGGTATGGAGGCGGCGGGCGGCGCGTGCTGCGCCGTGATGGACTGCGATCTCCAGCATCCCCCCGAGAAGCTGCCGGAGATGTACGCGCTGTGGCGGCAGGGCTGGGAGGTGGTCAACGGGGTCAAGAGCGACCGGGGCCGGGAGAGCAGCCTCCACGGCTTCGCGGCCAGGACCTTCTACAAGATCATGGGCAAGGCGGTGCGGATCGACATGTCCCGTGCCTCCGACTTTAAGCTGATGGACCGGCGGGTGGTGGACACGCTGCTGGGTCTGTCCGAGCGGAAGACCTTTTTCCGGGCCCTGACGGCCTGGGTGGGCTTTAAAACCGCGGAGGTGGAGTTCAGCGTGGCGGAGCGGACCGCGGGCGAGACCCACTGGTCCACCATGTCGCTGATCCGCTATGCCGTCTCCAACATCGCGTCCTATTCCTCCGCGCCCATGCAGATCGTCACCGTTTTGGGGGTGGTGACGCTGCTGCTGTCCCTGGTGCTGGGGGTGCAGACGCTGGTGAACTGGGCCAGCGGCGGAGCGGCGGACGGGTTTACCACGGTCATTATCCTGATGCTTCTCATCGGCAGCGTCCTTATGATTAGCCTGGGGATCATCGGTTATTACATTTCGCAGATTTTCATTGAGGTGAAGGGCCGGCCGCGCTATCTGGTGGCCAAGGTCTGCGGGAAGGAAAGGGGCGGTCAGGCATGAGGACGGCTCTTCCGGCCTGGAAAACACCGGAGGCGTGTTTTCCCGATCTGTGGAAGCGGGTCCCGGCGTATATCCGGCTGACCTTCCTGTCCAGCGTGGTACTGGGGCTGATGGTCCACATCTATGTGTTCGTCAACAAGCTGCCCAACCACGACGACATCGGGCACCTGTTCTCCGCCGATTACGGCACGGCCTCCGGCCGCTGGCTGCTGCCGACGGTTTTGAGCTTGGACGGCGCGTTCAGCATGCCCTGGCTCATCGGGCTGCTCTCCATTTTGTGCCTGGCGGGGACGGCCTGCCTCACCGTGTCACTGCTGCGCATCCGCCATCCCCTGGGGTGTATCGTGACGGCGGCCATCCTGGTGTCCTTCCCCACGGTGACCGCCACCTTCTCCTATATGTTCACGGCGGACGCCTATTTTCTCAGCCTGCTGCTGGCCGCCTTTGGGGCCTATGCGGCGGTGCGGCTGCGCTGGGGCGTCCTGATTGGCGCCGTTTCCATCACCCTGTCCATGGGCATCTACCAGAGCTATTTGGGTGTGGCGGCGGTGCTGATGGTGGGAGCGCTGCTGTTTGAGACGCTGGATGGAAAGCGCTCTTTCAAGGAGCTGTTTTTGAGGGGCGTCTGGCTGGTAGCCTCCCTGGGGGCGGCGGTGATAGCCTACATGGTGATTGTTCGCATCACGTCCCGGAGCGTCCCACTGGTGGACTATATGGGCATCTCCGAGATGGGCAGGATCTCCTTGACCGAGCTGCCCTGGCTGATCGCCAAGAGCTACGGCAAGTACGTCAAGTTTTTCCTGATGAACGATTCTGACTGCCACTTCGGCTTTTTGCGGTACGCCTTCGCGGCGGCGGGGCTGTGCACCGTTGCGCTGGGCGTGCTGTTGCTGCGGGAGCGCAAGCTGGGCCCGGCGCGGACGGCTCTGGCTGTTGCGCTGGCGGCCGTGTATCCGCTGGCCGGCAATTTGATCTATATCATGGTGCCCAGCGACGTCCACATGCTGATGATCTATGGGCTTTCGTACCTTCTGATCGCGCCCGTCGCCCTGGCGGACTACATGGAGGATGACGGGAAAAAGCTCCCGCTGCAGCCGTTTCGGGCGGCGGCGGGGTGGATTATCCTACTGACCATGGCGCTGACCGCTTACTCCTACGCGGTGACGGCCAACGCCGCCTATCTGAAAATAGACCTGAGCCTGCGCCAGTGTACCGCCTATTCCACCCGGCTGCTGGATAAGATCGAGTCCTGCGAGGGCTACCGGCAGGGGATGCCGGTGGTACTGGTGGGCAGCGACACGAGAGAGGACGCGATGACGCCCACGCCGGAGCTGAACAGCATCGACATGACCGGCGTGTTCGATTTGGGAGGGTTCCGGGCCTCCTACACCTACGGACATTTCCTGCGGTATTATCTGGGTTTTACCGGAGAGGTGTATCTGGGCGACAGCGAGAACGCGCTGGCCCTGGCCCAGCGGGACAGCGTACGGCAGATGCCGCTGTATCCGGAACAGGGGAGCGTCCTGGTGATCGATGACGCGGTGGTGGTAAAGCTGAACGATTAGAAACGGCATGAAGACCGGGCCCCCTCTACAGCAAATAAGACCGCCCCGCCGGGAGTGGACGACTCCCGGCGGGGGGGTCTGCGGGCGATCCCGGGTTGTCCGCCGTACTCTGGCGGTCTGGACGGACAGGGTGAGTGCAGGGAACTCTCCAGGGG
>CATLHC010000013.1 GCA_949948775.1 uncultured Oscillospiraceae bacterium | reverse complement strand
CATTTCCCGACTCCCTTTTCGGGCACTTTTTCTGCCCTACGGGGAGTCTATCTTTTTTCCTCCTCTCCGCCACATAATTACATTTTTTCCTCGGCGTTTTCTTACATTTTATCACTGGCGCTGACATGCGCCCCTGCCGCATAAAGGAGTGATTTCATGAACCGGATTGACAGGCTCATCCTTAAGGCTCAGGCGGTAGTAGCTCCCGCTGTGGAACTGTCTGTGGCGCTGATCGAGCGCAACGGCAGCGCCTGGACTGCTGAGGTCCACCTGCGCGGCGGAGATGGAGCCACCATCAAGCGGGCCACCTATGCCACGATGGAGCAGGCCGTGGTGCATATCCGCGCCATGGCGGAGGAGTACCCCAACAGCCGGGACGTGCCTATCATCATCGACGATTTGGGGTGATATTATGGCAAAGCGCAGATTGAAGTTTGACACACCCAGCGATATCCGGAAGTCCGCCACCCGTGTGGCTAATATGCTACTGAACGGCGAGATTGGGGCTAAGTCAGGACAGGCTATTATTTCCGCCTGTAAAGTCTGTCTGGACTCCATCCGCACCGACGAGCAGCAGAAGAAGCTGGACGAGTTGGAAAGGCTGGTGGAGCAGCTTACCAAACAATGAGCAGGAGGGGCGCGCTATGGTACTGGCGGATAGAGCGGCAGAATACGCCCGGCAACACCCGCAAACCGTCCGGCTGTGCTGGGTGAACCACCGGATAGCCGTATGCGAGGCCAGCGAGGCGGTGAAGATGTGCGCCGTCCCTCATGTCGCGGCCTGCATCGTGGGAGCCGTGGCCGATGACAAGGTCATGGAAGACCTGCTGAACCGACTTATTGATGGAAGTGAGCAATAAAAAGGCTGGGCGGGAATTAGGCATTCCCGCCCAGTGCATTATCTGCGAATCAACTCTAATATTTTCCGAAAATGGTAGATCGTATCCTCCTGTCCGCTGCTGGGCATGGCTCGAAACCATTCTACACTCTGGAGCAAATACCGCACAGCATCCAGCTTTTCGGCAAAGTGGGTATCCCCGGCTAGGCTGCCCAGGGGAACACCAAGCCCCTCCGATATCCTGATAGCAGTGTCCAGCGTAGTGCGACCGCTGGTAAGGGCTGTTAGCATGGTGGATTTCGGGACCCCTGCGTGTTTCGCTATGTCCCCCACAGACCAACCACGATTTTTCCGCAGAGCGTTTAGATTTTCAGCAAAAATCAGAGTTTTATCCAATTCAGTGATAGGCACAATGAAAACCCTCTCTTTATCTATTGGATTTTTCCGTTGTGCCTGTGTAGGAGGTCCGCAACACCGGGGAAACAAATCATTGCTTGACTTGTATTTTGACCTGTCCCCTTTTGAAAAATTGGCCTCATCGACCCCATTTTTCTTATAGAGATAGGAACTTGCGGAGAACAGAAAAAGCCCCGTAACCCTTGATATTCCAGCGGTTACGGAGCTTTCCCTTTTGGAGCGGGTGAGGGGAATCGAACCCCCGTGTTCAGCTTGGGAAGCTGACATTCTGCCATTGAACTACACCCGCGAACAATTTGCATTATAGCAGGCTTTTTAGCAAAATGCAAGTACTTTTTTTCCTGGGATTCCCAGAATATGTAATTACAAATTTTTCACAAAACCCTCTTTACAAAACAAACATTTATTGCTATAATTAACAACAACATAGTTGAGGAGGTGACGACAATGAAGGTCCTCTTTTCAGTTCCCCTTGATATCGACGAGTTGATCTTCGCCGGAGAGACTACCGTTCCCAGCGACCGCTGAGCGCGACGTAATTTCAATGGTATAGGACTTAACTCGTCCCGATAAGGGACGTTTTTATTTTACCCATAAAAGGACACCGCCAAGCTCGGCGGTGTCCTTTCACTAATTCTGTACATGGGTTTACCTGCTGCTTCTGCCTCGTCCCAAAAAGCGCAAGAGATAGAGAAACAGATTGATGAAGTCCAAATACAGCTGAAGGGCGGAATAGATGGACGCCTTTTGTAGCATCACTTCATCGCCGTAAAAATATTCATAGTTGGCTTTGATCTTCTGCGTATCATAGGCGGTGAAGCACAGAAACACCACAATGCCCACCATGCAGATTGTCCGCTCCATGGCACTCAGATTGAAAAGCAGCATCAGCAGGCCCGCAATCAGCAGGAAGATCAGCCCGCCAATGAGCAGGGGGCGCAGCTTGGAGAGGTCGGTTTTAGTGAACCGGCCATAAAGCGCAAAGGCGCCGAAGAACAGCGCGGTCAGGCCAAAAATAATAATCAAATCTGCCACGCCATAGGCCACAAAGTATACAGAAAATACGATGCCGTTGAGAATGGAATAAATTGTGAACAGCATCCGGGTGACGCCCACGGACCGCTTTAAAATACCGGCGGACATGATAAGCACCACCGCCACCTCCGCGATGAGCAGCGCCATCGGGATGTAGGGGTTCATAAAAAAGTAAACAACCAGGCCGGACATCGCTAAGACTGCCGCCAGCAAAAAGGTAACCATCAGCCCCATAAACATCCAGCCAAAGGTGCGGGACACATACTGGTTCAGCGTCAGTCTTGTACGGACGTAGCTACTGTCAAAATCATAGCGGTTTATGTTGCGTTCTTCCATAATCAGCTCTCCTTATCCACTTGTTTCATCTGCTTCAGGTTTCCGATCTTCTGCGCCCGACGGTCCAACTCAGCCAGTACATCCGCCAGTGGGATATCTTTTTCCGCCATCATTACCATCAGGTGATAGATCAAATCGGAGATCTCACCTACCGTATCCGCCGGAACGTCATTTTTGGCGGCGATAATGGTCTCAGCGCACTCCTCCCCCACCTTTTTCAAAATCTTATCCAGTCCCTTGCTGAACAGATAGCAGGTATACGATCCCTCTTGAGGGTTAGCCTTGCGGTCCAAAACGACCTGATACAGTGCCTCCAGCGTATGATCCATATCATATCCCTCCCATATATGTTTTCATACATTATAGCTTGATTTGATTGAAAAAGCAACTATGCGCCCCTGTGTGGCAGGTGGGACCTTCCGGTTTACAGATATAAAGCAATGTGTCCGTATCACAGTCGGTGAATATCTCCTTAACGTGAAGAAAATTTCCGCTGGTCTCCCCTTTATTCCACAGTTTTTGGCGGCTCCGGCTCCAAAACCAAGCGGTTTTCGTCTGAAGTGTGAGTTCCACGGCTTCCCGATTGGTGAAACCCAGCATCAGTACCTGCCCGCTTCCCTGTTCCTGGACGATCACAGGGATTAGGCTGGACTTTTGAAACAGCAGATCCAAATCGAACATGAATTCATTCCTCCCAGAGCGGTCTGCCGGCCTTGCTTAAGTTCACCTTACCGGTATGTTTCGCTTTTGCAAAAAGCCCTTTACCTGTGGAACCGTCAGCTCTCCAAAATGGAACAGGGACGCCGCTAGGGCCGCATCGCAGTCGGTCTTCTCAAATACCTCGGCAAAATGTTCTAAACTGCCGCAGCCCCCTGAGGCGATCACAGGAATGGAGACGGCCTCGGTGACGGCTCGTGTCATTTCAAGGTCAAAGCCCGCCTTGGTGCCGTCCGCGTCCATGGAAGTGAGCAGGATCTCCCCTGCACCCAGCTCCTGGCCGCGCTTGGCCCACTTTATCGCATCCATTCCAGTGGGCGTCCGCCCTCCGGCTACCACCACCTCGTACCATCCCTCCGGACGGAGGCGGGCGTCAATGGCAAGCACCACGCACTGAGATCCAAACCTTTGCGCCGCACGAGCAATCAAGGTCTCATCCTTTACAGCGGAGGAGTTGACAGAGATCTTATCGGCGCCTGCCCGCAGCAGCCGCTGGAAATCGTCCAGCGTACGGATGCCTCCCCCAACGGTCAACGGTACGAATACCTGTGCCGCGGTGCGTTCCACCACGTCAGCCACGGTGTCGCGCGCATCGCTGGTAGCGGTGATATCCAAAAACACAATCTCATCCGCACCCTGGTCGGAATAGAACTTGGCCAATTCCACTGGGTCGCCCGCATCCCGAATATTGACGAAGTTGACTCCTTTTACCACCCGGCCGTCCCGGACATCCAGGCAGGGGATAATGCGTTTGGCTAACATACAAGTCCCTCCAAATATTGGTCGATATCCTTTTGCCTTCGCAAAACAATCGTTTTCTCCGGGTATTCCTCCAAAATCTGTGGACTTCCCCGCCCCGCTGTACCCCATTACCGCGATTTTCACTGCTGGGGACCCGCTTCATGGATTGCCTGAGCCAGATCAATGGTTCCCGCATAGTACGCTTTGCCGATAACAGCGCCATACAGTCCCATATCCCGCAAGCGCCTTACATCATCCAATGTCGTAACGCCGCCGGATGCGATAATATTACATTTTACCGCTTTTTGCAGAGCGGCCAGCTGATCAAAATTTGGCCCGGCGAGCATCCCGTCGGTGGCAATATCGGTGAAAATCAGGGTCCTTACCCCATTCTCTTCCATGCTTCGCGCAAGCTCCAATCCGCTCAGCCCGGAGTCCTGTTCCCAGCCGGATGTGCGCACCCGGCCATTGAGGCAGTCAATGCCCACAGCTACCCGGTCTCCGTAGTTTTCCAAGGCATACTCCACCACTCCGGGATGCGAAACAGCGGCGGAACCGATCACCAGCCGGGCCACGCCTGCGCCGGCAACCGCATCAACATCCTCTCGAGTTTTAATGCCGCCGCCCAGCTCTACGGATAAGCCGGAACCCTTGATCACTTCATGGATATAGGGAAAGTTTGTCCGAATCCCGGCCCGGGCACCATCCAAATCCACCATATGTACCCATCTTGCGCCTGCCCGGGCAAAGGCCAGCGCAGTGCTGAAAGCGTCGTCGGCTACCTGGCTGACCGTGGAAAACGCTCCTTTTTGCAGGCGAACACACCGCCCGTCCTTCATATCAATGGCTGGTAATAAAATCATTGAATTAAATCTCCAAAATTTCTCAAAATTTGCAGCCCCACCTCGCCGCTCTTCTCCGGATGGAATTGGCAGCCATAGACTCCATTGTGGGACACCGCCGCCACTATGGAAGCCCCATATGAAGTGCGGGCAATCACATCCTTCTCATCCGCCGCCAGACCGCAGTAAGAGTGGACAAAGTATACGCATACCCCGTCGTCCAACCCGTGGAACAGGGGCGAATCATTCAAAAAGCTTAAGCGGTTCCAACCGATGTGTGGCAACTTTAATTTCGTTTGAATCCGCTCTACGCAACCACAGACAAGTCCTAACCCTTTACAGGGCTTTCCCTCTTTGCCCTGGTCGAACAGCAGCTGCATCCCCAGGCAGATCCCCAGAATCGGCTTGCGCCCCGCTTGTGCCGCAAGCTTCTTATCCAGCCCCTTTTCCCGCAGCTTATCCGCCGCATCAGGGAAAGCTCCCACACCGGGAAGGATGATGGCGTCTGCTCGTTCCAACTCCTCTGGATCACCAGTGATCAGCGTTTTCTGACCAATGTACGCCATAGCATTGGATACACTCCTCAGGTTGCCAACACCGTAGTCCACAATTGCAGTATATTTCATTACAGCGCTCCTTTGGTGGAAACGACGCCGTTTCCCTCCACACGCACGGCCTCTTTGAGCGCCAGCCCCAGAGATTTGAACAGCGCCTCCGTGATGTGGTGGGCATTGTCCCCATATTCACACCTTTGGTGTAAAGTAATTCCACCGTTCAGTGCAAATGCTCGCATGAATTCCGCAGTCAGGCAGCTGTCATAGCCGCCGACCATCGGCTGCGGCATAAGCGCGTCAAACACCAAAAAAGGCCGATTGGAACAGTCCAGTACCGTGCGGCACAGCGCCTCATCCATGGGGACAAAAGCTGTCCCATAACGGCGGATTCCCTTTTTATCTCCCAATGCCTCTTTGAGCGCCTGCCCCAGCACAATGCCCACATCCTCCACTGTATGGTGTCCGTCCACATGGAGGTCGCCCAGCGCGGAAAGCTCCAGGCCGAACCCGGCATAAAAGGCCAGAGCTGTTAGCATGTGGTCAAAAAAGCCAATCCCGGTGGACACGTTCACTTCTCCTCCGTCGATGCAGAGAATAGCGCTGACGTCCGTTTCTTTGGTGGTGCGCTGTATGGCGGCCTTACGCATGGCAAAGGACTCCTTTCAATCAAATCTCACTTGAATGGAATTGGCATGGGCGGTCAGCTTTTCGGACTGGGCCAAGGTAATGATCTCATCCCTGACCTTGGCCAAATTGTCCCGGCCAAATTCTAAAATACTGGTTTTTTTAATAAAAGCGTCCACGGAAAGCGGCGAGAAGAACCGGGCTGTCCCTGAAGTGGGCAGCACATGATCCGGCCCGGCCATATAATCCCCCAGCGGCTCCGGCGTGTTGGCCCCCAGGAAAATGGCCCCGGCATTGTGCAGAAGCGGCAGCACTGCTCTGGGATTTTCGGTGACGATCTCTAAATGCTCCGGCGCAATCTCGTCCGCCAATCGGGCACATTCCTCCAGCGTTCCGCACACAATGACACAGCCATAATCCCGTACGGATGACTTTATGATCTCGCTTCGGCTCAGATAACCGGTCTGCCGGACGATTTCCCGATTCACCGCCTCTGCCAGCTCCTGACTCGTCGTCAGCAGCACTGCGGACGCCAGCGGATCGTGCTCCGCCTGACTCAGCAGATCCGCCGCCACATATTTGGGATTGGCTCCGCCATCGGCAATAATCAGCACCTCGGAGGGTCCGGCCACCATATCAATGTCCAAAGCACCATAGGCCAACCTTTTAGCCGCCGCCACATAGGCGCTGCCGGGACCCACCAACTTGTCCACCTTGGGAATAAAGCCCGCTCCATAAGTGAGCGCCGCCACCGCCTGGACGCCGCCTACGGCGATAACCCGGTCCACTCCGGACACCCAAGCCGCGGCTAAAACCGCGTCATTGAGGTAGCTTGTGGGCGGCGTGACCATGACCACCTCATTCACGCCCGCTACCTTGGCGGGCAGTACGTTCATCAAAACCGAACTGGGATAGGCCGCCCGTCCGCCGGGGACATAGACGCCCACCCGCCGCAAAGGCCGGACGATCCGTCCCACCCTGCCGCCGGCAGGGCTGTCCCAGCTGACCTCGCCGAACTGTATCTCATCCCGCAAACGGCTCTGATAGGCACGAATGTTGTCCGCGCTCTTTTCCAGCGCGCTCAGCAGCTTCGGAGAAACACGCTCTGCGGCGGCCTTCAGCTCTTCCGCTTTCAATTCTCGGGGCTTGTTTTGATCGAATTTCAGCGAGTATTCCCGTACCGCCTCATAACCCCGGCTGCGTACATCGTCCATGATGGCCGCGACAGCGCGGTCAATCTCCTCGCCGGTTTCCGCCGCTCTGGCCCGCATCGCATCCAATTGGCGAAACTCGGCGGAACCGTCCGCTTTAATCATCGTAATCATGCCTGTCCCCCCAGTTCCCGTTCCACACGGGTTAAGAAATCCGTGATCTCATTTTTGTACAGCTTCATGGACGCCGTGTTGACAATGAGCCGAGCCGATACCCGGGCTACATCCTCAATGGGTTCCAACCCATTCTCGCGCAGAGTGGCGCCTGTTTCCACAATATCCACAATCCCGTCGGCCAAATCCAGGATCGGGGCCAACTCCACGCTGCCCTCGATTTTGATAATGTCTACGTCCATGCCCTTGCCCTCAAAAAACGCCCGGGTGACATTTGGATATTTGGACGCGATGCGCCTCGTTTTATAGGTGCCGTAAAAATCACTGCCCTTTTTTACCGCTAAAGCAAACCGGCAGCAGCCAAAGCCCAGATCGAGCACCTCATAGAAGGCCCCGCCCTTTTCCAAAATAGTGTCCTTGCCTACCACACCCAAATCACATACGCCATGCTCCACGTAAGTAATAACGTCAGGCGCCTTGGCCAGCACTACGTCCAGGGGATAGTTGGACAACGCGTGGATCAGCCGCCGTCCAGGATCACGCACCGGAACGCAGTCCAGCCCCATCGACTCGAACAGCTCCACGGATTGATCCTGCAAACGCCCTTTGGTCAGGGCAATTCTCAGCCGTTCGCTCATACCGTCAGCCACCTCTCTCCCTCGCTGTCCAGCAGCAGCACACGGACCGCGCCCTTTTCTCGGGCCAGGTTCATGGTGCTGTCCAGTGTGCGGCAGGGAGACAGCTCACAGCTCCCCGCCGGACGGCTGTCCACCACCGCCAACGCCTGCGCCAACAGGCCGGGGCCGTAATGAATAACGGTTTCCAATTCCGGTGTCTCCACAGTCAGGCAGGACCCCACCGCGTCCACGTCTACGGCAAAACCGGTGGCTTCCGCCTTCCGGCCGAACTGTTCCATCAGCCCGTCGTACCGCCCTCCGGACAGCACCGGCGCACCGGCGCCCTCGGCGTAGCCCCGGAACACCAGGCCGGTATAGTAGTCCAATTGATGTACCAGCCCCAAATCAAAACGAACACAGCCGCCATATCCGGCAGCAGCCAGCTCACCGTAGAGCCTGCGCAGGTGATTCAGGCTGTCACAGGGGCCTGCCAGGGCCTCCGCCTCATCCAAAACCTCTTCTCCGCCGAACAGATAGGGCAGTCGGCGCAGAGCGGCATAGGCATCCTCGCTCCGATAGGACTCCAGTATATCGTTGAGCAGGGCAAAATTTTTCCCCTCAATGGCGATGCGCAGCCGCTCCAGCTCATCCTGAGGCATTTTCATCCGGCCCGCCAACGCTCGATAAAACCCAGCGTGGCCCAGTTCAATGTGGAACTGCCGCAGACCACAGGCGCGCAGAGCGTCCACCGCCATAGCCACCATTTC
Source organism: uncultured Oscillospiraceae bacterium (assembly GCA_949948775.1). Lineage (GTDB taxonomy): Bacteria > Bacillota > Clostridia > Oscillospirales > Oscillospiraceae > Enterenecus. The sequence goes on along the minus strand of CATLHC010000013.1, from coordinate 36,773 downwards.
CAAATCGGCCTTTTCCCCCACCGCGCCGATCATCTCCACGCCACACTGGGCGATCTCGCTGCTGCCACCCTGATGGGCCTGCCCGGAGCGAAACACCGTCTGGTCATAATACATCCGCTGCGGCAGCGCCAGGGCCTTCAGCTTGGTGGCCGCCACCCGGGCAATCGGAGCGGTGCAATCGGGCCGCATGACCATGATTTTCCCCGAGCGGTCGATGATCTTCAGCATGGACTCCTGCGGGATGGGGTTCCCCGACTGGACAAACAGGTCATAAAACTCCACCTCGGGGGTGATAACCTCGGTATAACCCCGACGGCGGAACAGCTCCACCAAGGCACTCTGAACCTGACGGCGTTCTAGGCACTCGGAAAACAGGCGGTCCCGAGTTCCCTCGGGAGTATTGATGTGGATATTCATGAAATGGCCTCCAAATTCTTTAGCTCGCTAATGCGATAAATGATACCACATCCCCGCTCCGCTGTCAACACCTGTTTTATATCATCCAAATAAGTTCATTCGTTCCCTAGTAAGCGGCGGCTCCCGGCTAAAACAGACTGAACTGACTGCTGTCCGGTAGATCTCCGAAGGCCCCCGCATCTTTCAACTGCTCTAAATGGGTGGCGGACACCTTGGTGCAGGTCAGTGAGAACTCTTCAATAGATAGAAAATCCTTTCCCTGCCGCTTGTCCATGATATCCAAGCCAACCGTCTCGCCCAATCCCGCCACCGACGTGAAGGGCGGAATCAGCGCCTCCTTCTCCCAGTCCACCAGGAAATTGACGGCGTGAGAGCGAGAGATATCCATCCGCGTAAAACTGAATCCCCGCAGATAGAACTCATAACATACCTCCAGCGTGGTGAGCATATCCTCTTCCACCGCCGAAGGACGGTCCTTTTTCTCCTTCGCATTCTTTTTCGCGTTTATCTCCGCCATTTTGCGCTTTACCACGTCCATCCCGCGGCACATGAATTTCTCGTCAAACGCCTTGGCCCGGATGGAAAAATAAGCGGCGTAAAAGGCCAACGGTCGGTGTACCTTAAACCAAGCAATGCGAAACGCCATCATCACATAGGCTACCGCATGGGCCTTGGGAAACAGGTAGGCAATTTTGGCCAGGGAGTCGATGTACCATTGGGGTACGTCGTGTTTCTGCATCGTCTCCACCCAGCCCTCCTGAAAACCACCCTTTTTCACCTTGCCCTTTCGCACGGCCTCCATGATCTTGAAGGCCAGTTTGGCGTCCACTCCTTTGGAGATGAGGTAGAGCATAATGTCGTCACGGCACCCCACACACTGCTGGGGACCCGCCGTCCCGCTTAAGATGAGCTCCCGGGCGTTGCCCAGCCACACGTCCGTACCATGGGTAAAGCCGGAAATGCGCAGCAAGGTGTCGAACTGGGTGGGCTGGGTCTCCTCCAGTACGCCTCGGGTAAAGCTGGTGTTGAATTCCGGCACGGCCACCGCCCCGGTGGGACCTAAGATCGGATCATTGGTATACCCAAGCTGCTCCGAGGTCGTGAATAAGCTCATGGTCTTGGGGTCGTCCAGCGGAATTTTCTGGGCATCTACTCCGGTCAGGTCTTCCAGCATTCGGATCATGGACGGGTCATCGTGGCCCAGCATGTCCAGCTTGAGCAGATTGGACTCCATAGAGTGGTATTCAAAATGGGTGGTGATGATGTCCGAGTCCTTGTCGTCTGCCGGGTGCTGGGCGGGGCAGAAATCGTATATCTCTTTGTCCTGAGGGATGACCACCATGCCGCCGGGATGCTGGCCGGTGGTGCGCTTGACTCCCTCGCATCCCTTGGCCAGCCGCAGCACCTCGGCAAAGGGCGCGTCCGGCCGTCCTACCAGCTCCAAGTACTTTTTAGCATAGCCGATGGCGGTTTTTTCCGCCACGGTGCCAATGGTACCCGCCCGGAACACATGCTCCTTCCCAAACAGCTCAAAGGTATATTTGTGGGCGTTGGCCTGATACTCACCGGAGAAATTCAGGTCGATGTCGGGCACTTTATCACCACCAAAGCCCAAAAATGTCTCAAAGGGAATGTTAAAGCCGTCCTTCTCGTAGTCCGCACCGCAGACTGGACACTTCATATCCGGCATGTCCGCCCCGCAGCCGTAGGGATGAGCGGAGTCCCTGGCGTAATCAAAGTCGGCATGCTTACAGTTGGGACAGCGGTAGTGAGCGGGCAGAGAGTTGACCTCCGTGATGCCCGACATAAACGCCACCAAGGACGATCCAACCGATCCGCGGGAACCCACCAGGTAGCCGTTCTCCAAAGAATTCTGAACCAGCTTTTGAGCGGACATATAAATGACGTCGTATTTACAGCGGATAATGTCCACCAACTCTGCATTGATGCGGTCCACCACAATTTGGGGCGGCTCATCTCCGTAAAGACGATGGGCTTTCCCCCACACCAAATCTTTCAATTCTCCGTCGGAATTCTCCAGTTTTGGCGCAAACAGCCCATCGGGCAGCGGCCGCACGTTGTCACACCAATCCGCAACCAGCTTTGGGTTGTCGATCACAACCTCATGGGCCTTCTCCCTGCCCAGATAGGAAAATTCATCCAGCATCTCGTCGGTGGTACGGAAGTATAACGGGTTGGGTTTGTCTGCGTCCTCAAACTCCTTCGCCGCCAGCAGCACATGCCGGTAGACCTCGTCCTCAGGCTCCATAAAATGGACGTCCCCCGTAGCGCACACCGGCTTGCCCAGTCGCTCACCCAGGGCCACCACCCGGCGGTTAAAGGCCCTGAGGTCCTCCATGTCCCGGGCAATGCGTTTTCCGCTTTTGTCCGGCTGGAGCATATAGGCGTTGTTGGACAGCGGCTGAATCTCCAAATAGTCATACCAAGCCGCGATGCGCTCCAGCTCCCGGTCCTCCCTGCCGCTGGCCACCGCCTGGAACAGCTCTCCCGCCTCGCAGGCGGAGCCAATAATCAGTCCCTCCCGGTTCTCGTCAATGAGGGACTTTGGCGTAATGGGAAAACGGTTGAAATGCTCTAAATGGGCCTTGGACACCAATTTGTAAAGATTACGCAGACCAATCTGGTTTTTTGCCAGGATAATCAGATGATAAGCGGAACGTCTTCCCCTTCCGCCCCGTTTCTGCCCTGCGAAGGCCGCGTTGATGGCGGCGGCCCGCTCCACACCCCGTTCCTTCAGTATGGGAATCAGCGCCGCCAGAATCAGCCCGCAGGTTTCGGCGTCATCATAGGCCCGATGGTGCTGAAATGGAGGCAGACCCAGGGAATTTGCCACGGTATCCAGCTTATGATTGGGCAGTTTAGGACACAGATATTGGGCCAAAATCAGCGTGTCAAAATACAGTGGGTCAAAATGGCGTCCCGAACGAAAGCAGTATTCCCGGATAAATCCGGTATCGAAAGCCGCGTTATGGGCGCACAGGGGCGCGTCTCCCGCCCAATCCAGAAATGCGTCCACCGCATCCTCCGGAGTAGGCGCTCCCTCCAGCATCTCGTCCGTGATTCCGGTAAGAGACACGGTTTTTGCGCTCAGCGGCTGACCCGGCTGGGCAAAGGAGGCAAACTTGTCCACCACCTTCCCATCTCGGATACGCACCGCGCCGATCTCGATGATGGCATCGCCTCGTGCGTCCAGACCGGTGGTCTCCAGGTCAAAGGCCACAAATTCCCCATCTAAAGGCATATCCCCCGGTCCATGGACTGCCGCCTGCTCATCCACGTCATTTTGGTAATATGCCTCCACGCCGTACAGCACTTTGATCTTCTCCCCCCGACCGGAGGCGCTGTAGGCGTCCGGGAAAGACTGCACCACTCCGTGGTCGGTGATAGCGATGGCGGGGTGCCCCCACTCAATGGCCCGTTTCACCGCCGCTTTGGCATCGCACAGTGCGTCCATCATAGACATTTTGGTATGTAGGTGCAGCTCCACCCGTTTTTCCGGAGCAGTATCTTTCCGTCCTTCCGGCTTTGGAACCTGCCCAATTCCATAGGGCTCCAGCACCAAATCATTGTTGTCGAAACGTCCCAAGGTCAGCCGGCCCTGGATTTGAAGCCGCTGGCTCATCTGCACCTGGTCGATAATGGGCTTTGCCTCTTCTCCCTCTAGGAACCGAGTAACCCGGATAGAACCTGTCAGGTCTGTAATATCAAAGCACACCACCCAGGCTTTACGGCGGGGCAATTCCCGATGTTCGATATTAAATACCTCGCCCTCTACCAGCACACTGCCCATATCCAGCGTCAGATCTCCGATGGGAGTAGGATTCTTCCTTCCGCCAATACTGCCATAAATAGACTTTCCCCGTTTCTTTTTTTCGGTTGGAGCACCGTGTACAGAGGCGTTTTTCTGCATCAGCTTTCGGCGTATGGCCTTCATCTGGGCTTCCAGATTCTGAGGTTCATTTTTGGGTGAGTTTTGGGATTTTGGCAGATCAGCTGGTTTTTCCGCTGCGGATTTCAGTGTTTCCTTCTCCTTCGGTGGGGGATTGCTGAAGACCGCTTCTTTTTCCTGCGCAGACTTCTTCTCATGCACAGCAGGCTGCGGTGTGTCAATCTCCACCGTAGCAGCGCTGAGTCCAAAAGCCCGCTTCAGCACATCTGACGCCTGCGCTAAAACTTCCTGGGAAACAGCGGCGCCCTTAGCCACCACCTCCATGGCCCGCCGGGCTTTGAGCACCCGAACCTGAACGGGGTAGCTCCCCAAAACGGCCAAAACCCCTTCCGGGAAGGGACAGTTGGCAAAGGTCTGTTGAAATGTGGGCAGTCCAGATGTCATCGATCTCGCTCCTTATCTACCTGTTGGCCCGCTCAATGGAGTAGTGGGCGGCGTCGCACACGCCCTGGTTGTTCCGGTCTGATTTTTCTCGGATTCCTTCAAACGCCATTCCGCACTTGCGCATGACGCCGCCGGAATGGGGGTTGTTGGGATCATGATAGGTCTCGATCCGTCCCACACCCACTTACTCGAACAAAAATGCGATGACTGCGCCCAGGGCCTCGGTCATGATGCCCTGGCGCCACCAGCGCCGCCCCAGACAGTAGCCCACGACGGGGACTTGGCCGTCCTTTTCCCAGCGCACCACGCTGATGTTCCCCACGGGCTCCGGGCCGTTGTCCTTGAGCACAATGGCCCAGTTATAAAAGGTATCGTCCTCGTACTGGGGCACCCACTCTCCCAATATGCCCTCCGTCACCGACACGTCCGTGTGGGTGGGCCAGGTCAGATATTTTGTCACCTCGTCGTCATTGGCCCAGTTGTCAAACATGGCCGGGGCGTCGGACCGCTCAAACCGGCGCAGGATCAGCCGGTCCGTCTCTATGTACTGTGTCCCTACATGTGTCATGGTATTCTCCTTTACAGGTCCTCAATCAGCTTCATCAGCCCCGTCACCAGCTCTTTCTCGGGCACCTTGGCCACAATTTCTCCGTGCTTGAACAGCACGCCCTCGCCCCGGCCCCCGGCCAGTCCCACGTCGGCGTGGCGGGCCTCGCCGGGCCCGTTGACCACGCAGCCCATCACCGCCACCGTGATGGGCTTGTCCACGCCCTTCAAAAGCTCCTCCACCCGCTGTGCCATGGGGATGAGGTCGATCTGAGTCCGCCCGCAGGTGGGACAGGAGATAAGCTCCGGGCCCTCTCGGCGCAGGCCGATGGCCTTCAAAATCCGCCGGGCGGCGTAGACCTCCTCCACCGGGTCGGCGGTGAGGGACACCCGCAGAGTGTCCCCAATGCCCAAAGCCAGCAGCCCGCCGATGCCCGCCGCCGCCTTCAGCTCCCCCATCTCCCGGGTGCCCGCCTCAGTGACGCCCAAATGCAGGGGGTAGTCATACTGCTGGGCCATGAGCCGGTAGGCGTTCATGGTGGCGGGCACGGAGGACGCCTTCAAGGACACGCAGATATCCTCAAAGCCGTACCGCTCCAGCAGCTTGATGTGGCCCAGGGCGCTGTCCACCATGGCCTCCGGGGTAGGGCCGCCGTACTTGGCCAGCAGTTCCTTTTCCAGTGAGCCGCCGTTCACCCCCACCCGGATGGGGATCCCCCGCTCCTTACAGGCTTTGGCCACCGCCTCCACCCGGTCCGGAGCCCCAATATTTCCCGGGTTGATGCGGATCTTGTCGATTCCCTGCTCCGCCGCCTCCAGGGCCAGGCGGTAGTCAAAGTGGATGTCCGCCACCAGGGGCACCGGGCTGCCCGCCTTCAGAGCCCCGATGGCTTTTGCCGCCGCCATATCGGGCACCGCCACCCGGACGATGTCGCACCCCGCCGCCGCCAGCGCCCGGATCTGGGACAGGGTGGCCTCCACGTCGTGGGTGGGAGTATTGGTCATGGATTGAATGGAAACAGGGGCGCCCCCACCCACGGGGACGCCGCCTACTTTGATCGTTCTGGTCATGGCAAGCACCTTTCTAAACAAAGATATTCCAGACGTCGTGGAGGGCCACCACCGCCATCAGCGCCAGCAGCACCACGAAGGCCCCGGCATGGACATAGCCCTCGTACTTCTCCGGAATGCGCCTGCGGGCCACCGCATAGATGACGCCGTTGAGCAGCACAAAGAAGATCCGCCCGCCATCCAGCGCCGGGATGGGCAGCAGGTTCATCACCGCCAGGTTGACGGCGATGAGGGACATGAAGCTGAACACGTTGAAGATGCCCTCGGCGGCGTTATCCGACTTGGCGCCCTCCTCGGACACCACATCCACCACGCCGATGACGCCGGACAGCTCGGACACCGGCACCCTTCCTGTCACCAGGTCGCCCAGGCTCATCCACACGATCCGCACAAAGTCCACCGACTGCACCGCGCCGTATCTGATCCGTTCCAGCACCGTAAGCTCCTCTAAGCCACCGAAAATCAGTCCAAAGCCGTGATACGTATTCCCCTCGAACTCATAATCATAGCGGCCCATAGGGAAACCGTCTAAGACCAACCGTTCTCCGTCCCGCTCCACCACCAGGTCTACCCCCTGGCCGTCGTTTCGGGCCAGGTAATTTTGCACATCGCCGTATACCCAGATCCCGTGGCCGTCCACCTCCACAATGCGGTCGCCCACCATGAGGCCGTCCGCCCCCTGGTGCTGGAAGCCGCCGGCAAACTGGGTGATGACCGGGGCCCTCGTCTGGGAGACGCTCAAAAACAGCGCCACCGCGATGACCAGCCCCAACAGGAAGTTCATAAAGGACCCGGCGCACAAGATCACGATCTTTTTCCATCCCGCCTGCCGGGAGAAGGCCCTGGGGTCGCCGGTGTCCTCGTCCTCCCCCTCCATGGCGCAGTAGCCGCCAATGGGAAAGGCCCGCAGGGCGTAAAGGGTCTCTCCCCTCTGCCTTGACCACAGCGCGGGGCCCATACCGATGGCAAATTCGTTCACTTTCACCCCCAGCAGCTTGGCGGTGATGAAGTGGCCGAACTCGTGGATGGCAATTAAAACGCCGAACAGCACAATGACCAACAGGATATACAGGAATCTCGCCAAAATGAGTCACCTCGCAGATTGATAAACCGCCTCACGGGCGGCGCGGTCAGCCTCAAAAATATTGTTCAGCCCAGGATTGGACTGGAACGGCACCCGGTCCAGCGCGGTCTCCACCAGCCGGGCGATATCTAGAAAGCCGATCTTGTCCGCCAAAAACAGCCCCACCGCCGCCTCGTTGGCCCCGTTGAGGACGGCGGTAGACGTGCCACCCTTCTCCGCGCACTCCAGCGCCAGGCTCAGGCAGCGGAAGGTGTCCAGATCGGGTTTCTGGAATGTCAACGGCGGACAGGATAGCAGGTCCAGGGGCTTTGCAGGTCCAGAGACCCGTTCCGGCCATGTGAGGGCGTACTGGATGGGCAAACACATATCCGCGCTGCCCAGCTGCGCTAAAATGGCGCCGTCCTCAAATTCCACTAGAGAATGGACAATGCTCTCCCGATGAACCACGATCTGAATGCGCTCCGGCGGCATATCATAAAGGCGCATGGCCTCAATAAACTCCAGCCCCTTGTTCATCAAGGTAGCCGAATCGATGGTGATCTTGGCTCCCATGCTCCAATTGGGGTGCTTCAATGCCTGCTCTTTGGTGACAAGGGAAAGTTCCTTACAGTTCTTTCCGTAGAATGGCCCGCCCGAGGCTGTGATAATGAGCCGTCGCACCTCTCCCCTGTTTTTACATCCCTGGAGGCATTGGAAAATGGCGGAGTGCTCCGAGTCCACCGGGACAATCTCGGCTCCCTTTTCCTCCGCCCTTGCCATCACCAACTCTCCGGCGCACACCAAAGTCTCTTTGTTCGCCAGGGCAATGCGTTTACCCGCGTCAATGGCGGCCAGGGTGGGCCGCAGTCCCGCCACCCCCACAATGGCGGTGACCACCGTATCCGCCTCGGGCATGGCCGCGGCCTCCAGCAGTCCCTCCTGGCCGGACAGCACCTTGACCTCGGTATCCGCCAATCTCGTACGCAGATCGGCGGCGGCGGCCTCATCCACCGCCACCGCCAGCTTTGGCTGAAAGCGCCTGGACTGGGCCTCGGCCAGCTCCACGCTGCGATTCACCGTGATCGCGGCGACTTTGTGTCCGCAGACCTCGGCAACCTTCAGCGTCTGCCGCCCAATGGACCCACTGGAGCCCAAAATGGAAAGCGTTCTCTTCATACTCTTACCTCTTTAAAACACCGGCAGGCACTGCACAATGAACAACACCACCGGCCCGCAGAACATCATGCTGTCAAACCGGTCCAGCATCCCGCCATGGCCGGGCAGAAGGTGGCCATAATCCTTTACACCGTACTGCCGCTTGATAAAGGAAAACGCCAGATCGCCCACCTCGGTGGCCACCGCTCCAAACAGCCCGCACAGGGCCAAGGGCAGCAGATTCACGCTGTCCCCCGCGATTTTGCTGGCCACGACACCGTAGAGAATAGCAAATACCATGCCCGTGACAAAACCGCCGATATATCCCTCCACACTCTTGTTGGGGCTGACTTTGGTGATGCCCTTATGTTTGCCCAGCGTCACGCCCGCAAAATAGGCCCCCGCGTCGGTGGCAAAGGTGAGTAGTACCGCCAGCAACACCAGATATTTCCCGCGGTCCATCCGCCGCAGCTCCACCAGGGCGGACAAGGCCAGCGGGATGATGACGCCGGCAAACAGCGTGGCAAGCACATGGGAAAAACCTATCTTCACGCCATCCTCATCGTAGGCCCGGATGGCACACCAGAAGCACACCGCCATCACCACAAAGGACAACAGATTCACGTAGGCGGTACCCAGCCCAGCCCAGCTCCCAAAAGGAAGCAGGGCGGCGGACAGAATGGTGGCCGCCCGCATTGGCAACGTGATCTTACCCTCCCCCACCGCCCGGAGCAGCTCAAAGGCGGCCATAGCCGAAATAAAGCAGACCAACGCCGTCCAAGCCAGCGGAGGCGGCACCAGCATGATCCAAAGCATGATGGGCACAAAAATGCACGCCACAATGATCCGTTTCGCCATGTCACACACCTCCATACCGCCGGGAGCGGTGCTGATAGGCCGCCAGGGCACGCAGGAAATCATCCTTGCTGAAATCCGGCCAAAGCACATCGGTCACATAAAATTCCGCATAAGCCGCCTGCCACAGCAGGAAATTGGACAACCGTACCTCCCCGCTGGGCCGAATGATGAGGTCCGGATCGGGCACCCCGGCGGAGTAGAGGTAACTGCCGAAGGCCTCCTCCGTGAGATGGCCCGGGTCCGCCCGCCCCTCTACGCAGTCCAAAGCAAAGGCTTTGGCCGCCCGCACCAGCTCATCCCGTCCGCCGTAATTCAAGCAGATATTCACCTGGCAGCCGTCATAGCCCTTGGAGATCTCCTCCGTCTCCCGGCACAGGGCCCGGAGATGGGGTGCCAGCGGGGACAGGTCGCCAAAAAAAGCCATCTTCACCTTATCCTTCGCCATGGTCTCAATGGCCTCGTGAAGATATTTTTCCAGCAGGTTCATGATGGAGGTGACCTCGTCGGCAGGCCGCTTCCAGTTCTCCGTAGAGAAGGCATACACCGTCAGATAGTCCAAGCCCAACTCTTTGGCAAACGTGGCAATGGTTCGGAAGGTCTCCGCTCCGGCGGCATGGCCGGCCTTTCTGGGCAGACCGCGGCTCTTGGCCCAACGGCCGTTGCCGTCCATGATGATGGCTACGTGACGAGGCAGACGCTCCAAGTCCACTTTGGGTGCCTCAGCCCCTTGCCGGCGAAAAAATGCCATACACACTCATCCTAACCTTATTGATAGGGTAGACAAAAAAGAACCGCGTCTAAAATACCTGGACAGCATACAAGGGGGGCGCGCCCCCCTTGTATGCGCAAAGCGCTCAGATCAGACCGCCATCAGTTCCTTTTCCTTCGCGGCGGTGAGGGTGTCAATCTCCTTGCAGCGCTTATCCGTCAGCTCCTGCAGTTCCTTTTCGCTCTGCTTGCGGTCATCCTCAGTGATTTCCGACTTCTTCTCCTGGGCCTTCAGGGTATCCATAGCGTCCCGGCGGATGTTGCGGATGGCCACCTTCCCGTTCTCCCCGTACTTGCGCACCTGCTTGGTCAGTTCCACGCGGCGCTCCTCGGTAAGCTGCGGGAAGGCCAGGCGGATGACTCGGCCATCGTTCTGGGGGTTGATGCCCAGATCAGAAGTCTGGATGGCTTTCTCAATCGCTTTGAGCAGGCTGGAGTCCCAAGGCTGAATCTGGAGGGTGCGCGGGTCAGGCGTGGAGATACTGGCCACCTGCTGGATGGGCGTGGGAGTGCCGTAGTATTCCACCTGGATGCGGTCCAGCACACCGGCGTTGGCTCGGCCCGCCCGGACACTGGCAAAGTCGCTCTTCACTACCTCGATGGTCTTACCCATTTTCTCGTCGTAAGTCTTGCAGAAATCAGTCATGATCCTTTCCTCCTATGTCCTTTACTATCGTGCCTATTTTCTCCCCGTGTACCACACGGAGGATGTTTTCCGGGTCTTTCAACGCAAAGAGGATGATGGGGATATTGTTGTCCATGCACAAGGATGTGGCGGTGGAGTCCATCACCCCCAAATGCCGGGCCAGCACGTCGTCATAGGTAATGCTGTCGTACTTCACCGCTCCCGGGTCCTTCAGCGGGTCGGCGCTGTATACGCCGTCTACATTTTTTGCCAGCAGAATGATGTCCGCATTGATCTCCGCCGCACGGAGCACCGCCGCCGTATCGGTGGAAAAGAAGGGACTGCCGGTGCCGCACCCAAAGATGACCACCCTTCCCTTCTGCAGATGCCGGATCGCCTTGGAGCGGACATATGGCTCGGCCATAGCCCTCATCTCGATGGCGGTCTGCACCCGCACGTCTACGCCCATGCGCTCCAGTACATCGGCCAGCGCCAGGCAGTTGATGGCGGTAGCCAGCATACCCATATGGTCCGCCCGGACCCGCTCATGCATGCCCTTGCCGTCCTTCAGGCCGCGCCAGAAATTGCCGCCGCCCACCACGATGCCCACCTGAACTCCTTCATCGGCGCAGCGGGCCACCACATCGCACACTTTTTCAATCACATCAAAATCCAAGCCCCTGCCGGCCTCACCGCCCAATGCCTCGCCGCTGACCTTCAGCAGCACACGTTTGTATTTCAACCCACTCATACTCTCATCCTCTCCTGATCCCAGAATCAAATTGTACTCATAGCAGTATTATACTGGAAAACCTTCCTTTTGCCTAGGGGCTAAATGAAAATGTTCCGTGTATTTTTCCTTTTAGATGGATGAAGGTTCTCCCATCCACATATGTTTTTATTATGGAATAGGAAAAAGGAGGGTATACTATGATCTGCCGCATCGCGCAGCTGCAATATAAGGAAGTCATCAACATCGCCGACGGCACCCGGTACGGGTTCGTAGGCGATGTGGAACTGGACCCGGAGCGCGGGTCCATTGAGAGCATCGTGGTCTATGGGCGTCCGCGGCTGTTCGGCCTGCTGGGACGACAGGAGGATTCCGTATTCCCCTGGTCGGCCGTCAAACGGTTCGGCGAGGATATTATCCTGGTGGACGGCGGGGTCAGGGCCCGCCGGGAGCGCTGACTTTTTCTCAATAAAATGGCGAAAAATGCTTGCGTTCCCCCATCGCTTGTGGTAAAATATCCAGGCATTCCGCACGAGAGTCGATTTCTCGCCCGGTGCTTTCTCTGGAAAGTGGGCGGAAAAAATGACGCTTTCGGAGGTAAAACCAAAATTAGGAGGAAAAATCAATGGCAGTCGTATCTATGAAGCAGCTGCTGGAGGCCGGCGTCCACTTCGGCCACCAGACCCGCCGGTGGAACCCCAAAATGGCCACCTACATCTACACGGAGCGCAACGGCATCTATATCATCGATCTGCAGAAGACCGTGAAGAAGCTGGAGGAGGCCTACAATTTTGTCAAGGACCTGTCCGGCAACGGCCAGTCCCTGCTGTTCGTGGGGACCAAGAAGCAAGCCCAGGACGCCATCCGCGAGGAGGCCACCCGCTGCGGCATGTTCTACGTCAACGCCCGCTGGCTGGGCGGCATGATGACCAACTTTAAGACCATGCGCACCCGTGTGGACCGTCTGAATCAGCTGAAGAAGATGCAGGAGGACGGCACCTTCGACATGCTCCCCAAGAAGGAAGTTATGAAGCTGCTGGGCGAGATCAGCAAGCTGGAGAAGTACCTGGGCGGTGTGGTAGAAATGCGCAAGCTCCCCGGCGCCCTGTTCGTGGTGGACCCCCGCAAGGAGCGCAACGCCATCAACGAGGCCCGCAAGCTGAATATCCCCATCGTGGCCATCGTAGATACCAACTGCGATCCCGACGAGATCGACTACGTCATCCCCGGCAATGACGATGCCATTCGCGCCATCAAGTTGATCTCTTCCGTCATGGCCAACGCCGTGCAGGAGGGCCGTCAGGGCCAGGACGCCGCCCCCGCCGAGAAGGCTGAGGAGGCCGCTCCCGCCGCGGAGTAAGCCTCTCCCCTGACCTGGCTGAGCGTTTCAACATCCAAGCGCCCGCCCGAAGCGGGCGGGCGCTTTCTTTTACAATTATATTGGAGGTAACAGTATTATGGCAATCACTGCTCAGGATGTAAAGGCCCTGCGGGAAATGACCGGCGTGGGCATGATGGACTGCAAGAAGGCTCTGGCCGCCTCCGACGGCGACATGGACAAAGCCGTCGAGTGGCTGCGCGAGAAGGGCCTGGCCGCTTCCGCCAAGAAGGCCGGCCGTATTGCCGCTGAGGGCATGGCCTATGCCGCCGTCATCGACGGCGTGGGCGTAGTGGTCGAGGTCAACGCCGAGACCGACTTCGTGGGTAAGAACGAGAAATTTGTGGACTTCGTCAAGGGTGTGGCCGCCACTGTGGCCGCCTGCGCTCCCGCCGATCTGGATGCTCTCATGGAGTGCAAGTACAACGGCACTGACTTGACCGTGACCCAGCAGCAGCAGGAGATGGTGTTGGTCATCGGCGAGAACATCAAGGTCCGCCGCTTTGCCCGGTTCGCCGACGGCGTGTCCGTACCCTATATCCACGCCGGCGGTAAGATCGGTGTGCTGGTCAACCTGGAGGTCTCCGGCGGTATCGATGCCACTGAGATCGGTAAGGATATGGCCATGCAGATCGCCGCTCTGAATCCCCGCTTCCTGGACAAGAGCCAAGTCACGCAAGAGGTGCTGGACGAGGAAAAGAAGATCCTCCTGGCCCAGATGGACAACGACCCCAAGATGGCCGCCAAGCCCGCCCAGGTCAAGGAGAAGATCGTGGTCGGCAAGCTGAACAAGTTCTACGCCGAGAACTGCCTGCTCCAGCAGACTTTCGTGAAGGACAATGAGGTGACCGTGGAGCAATATATGAACGCTGCGGCCAAGAAGCTGGGCGGCGCCATCACTCTGAAGGATGCCGTGCGCTTTGAGAAGGGCGAGGGCATTGAGAAGAAGCAGGAGAATTTTGCTGAGGAGATCGCCAAGCTGGCACAATAAAGCTTTTTATCGCTGACAGAACAGAAGGGACGGTATGCAAACACATACCGTCCCTTTTCTATTGAAAAAGGCATCTGATAAAGGCAGAACCGTTGCAGCACAAATGCTGTACTGTTTTTTCCTTTACAGCTCCTTTCGTATCCGGTTCAACGCATTTTTCTCCAGCCGGGATACCTGGGCCTGAGAAATACCCACTTCGGCGGATACCTCCATCTGGGTTTTGCCCTGAAAAAAACGAAGCGCTAAAATGCGTCGTTCACGTTCATCCAATTTGCTGATGGCGTCGTCCAAAGCGATATGCTCCAGCCATGCCTCGTCAGTATTTTTTTTATCCTTTACCTGATCCATGACACATACCGTGTCCCCCCCATCGGAATATACCGGCTCAAATAGGGAGACCGGATCCACCACCGCATCGAGCGCTATCACCACGTCCTCCCGACGCAGCTCCAAAATCTTAGCGATTTCATCTACTGTGGGCTCCTTTTGATGCTCCGCCATGTACTTTTCTTTGGCTTGGAGCACCCGGTAGGCGGTATCCCGCACCGACCGAGACACTCGAATGGCACTGTTGTCACGAAGGTAACGGCGGATTTCCCCTACGATCATTGGAACGCCGTAGGTGGAAAAGCGGACATCCATTTCAATATTAAAATTGTCGATGGCTTTGATCAGCCCGATGCATCCCACCTGGAACAGATCATCCACATTCTCTCCCCGCCCGGCAAATTTCTGGATCACAGACAGTACCAGGCGGAGATTTCCAGAGATTAGCTCCTCCCTGGCCTGCATATCCCCTGCCCTGGCCCGGCGCAGCAGTTCCATGCTCTCTTCGCTCTTCAGCACCTTCAGCTTAGCGGTATTGACGCCGCATATCTCTACCTTGCCCTGCACCACAGACACCTCACTCGGAATGGATTCAAAATCAGTATTTCCGATGGACGCCCTTTCATACGGCACAGAAGTAAGCTATATTTTTTATCGTGAGACCGCTTTCGATTGATTTTTTGCGTCTGACTTTTTGCCCTTACATCATCCGCAATATCTCCTTTTTCAGCCGGTCGATGATGCGCTTTTCCAGACGGGAGATGTAGGACTGACTGATTCCCAGCTGATCGGCCACCTCCTTCTGTGTGCGCTCCTGCTTTCCGTCCAGCCCGAAGCGCATAGTGATAATGGTGCGCTCCCGCGCAGACAGGCGGGTAATCGCCGTAAACAGCAGGTCCCGATCCACATCATCCTCCAGGGGCTTTTCAATGCTGTCGCTGTCGGTCCCCAGGATATCGGACAGCAACAGCTCATTGCCGTCCCAGTCGGTATTCAGTGGTTCGTCCAGTGAAACCTCTCCCCTGCGGTTGGCATTTTTTCGCAGGTACATTAAAATCTCATTTTCAATGCATCGAGAGGCATAGGTGGCCAATTTAATATTCTTAGACGGTTTATACGTCTCTACTGCTTTGATCAATCCAATGGTTCCAATGGAAATGAGGTCCTCAATTCCTATGCCGGTGTTCTCAAACCGTCGGGCAATGTATACCACCAGCCGGAGATTATGCTCGATGAGACGGGCGCGGGCTTCCTGGCGGCTGCTCTCCTCTTCCAACTGAAGCAGCAGACGGCTTTCCTCCTCCCGTGTAAGAGGTGCGGGCAGCGTATCGCTGCCGCCAATATAATGAAGCGACCCGTGGAGCGGAATGCCTAAGCGGGTCAGCAGGCGGCATAGCCGCACGTATGTATCGGTCAAAAGCACTTTATATTCCTCCAATCAACGCTTGATACCCGCCGCCGTCGTCCACGGCCGTGGGGGATAGTGCCACCAGCAGCCGTCCCATCGGCTTCCCATCCACTGTCACCTGCTGGGCGCGCAGAGCCAGCAGCATGCCGCACTCCACCCCCACCGCCCGATAGGGCACCAGCCGGGCCTGGCGGGATCCGGCCGCATGGCACCGCTCTACCGACTGAATGGGGTCGGACGGGTCTGCCCAACTGGGCAACACCCCAATCAGCGCCTGCCAGCACACCACCACCACAGGACGGTTGTCGACAGGGTCCGTAAGCGTGTGGCCCGTATCCCGCAGAGCGGTTAAATCAGCTGTGCCTGTGTCAAAAATGATTTTCAAGCGGGTCAGCTCCCGTCTATGCTGTCCAGTCCGGCGAAAAAACAGGGAGAGTATAAAATAACATGCCACAAATATCAGCAACAGCAGCCGAATATCCAATGGCGTATAAAATACGCCATGCTCTAAGGTCAACGATATGCTGCCGAGTAGCTCCAGCCCCAGCACTGCCCCCGCCAGGGCGGCGGATGCGCCAAAAAAAAGCACTGTCACCCGCAAAAGATGCCGCTCTCCGCCATAAGCGACGGCTGCCATTAGCACCCCTAAAGCCAGCTTACAGGGCCAATGGGCCAGCCATACCAGCTTCGGCAGAAAGATGAACGCCGCATACAGCGCTCCCAGGCCCGCGCCAAGGGTGATACGCCAGCGGATCAGCGTCGCTCCCGCCATACGGCCCGCCGCCAGCAGAAGCAGATAGTTGGCGATCAGATTCAGCAGAAATAGCAGGTCTATGTAAACCACCGTCAACAGGCAGACCTCCTTTTATAAGTCTGTCCAAAATTATAGTCCCTCCGGGCCATCAAAAAAGGACGAAGCAAGTCCAAGGGCAATAAAAAAGCGGTCCGCCGAATTCTCGGCGGACCGCTGTCATATTCATACCAGTTCTTCCAATCCGGCTATCAGGGCAGCCATTTCCTCATCTGTTCCGATGCTGATGCGCAGCCAATCCCTGATATCCGGCTTGTCCCACCAACGCACCAGGATGCCCCGCTGTCTCAGGCCGTCCAAAAGTTTCCTCCCGTCACGGCCCGGGCAGCTGACAAACAGGAAATTTGCTTGAGAAGGAAGAACTGTAAAGCCCTTCTCCTTTAGTGCGTTTTCCACCCGCTCTCTTGTTCGCATGACTCTGGTGCGGATAGATTGGAAGTAGCTCTCATCCTCAATTGCCGCCGCCGCACCCGCTTGGGCCAGCCGGTCCACAGTATAAGAATTGATGGAGTCCCGCACACAGCGCAGCCCATCAATCAGTCCCGCGTCCCCGATGGCCCAGCCTACCCGCAGACCCGCCAGCGCTCGGGACTTGGATGTGGTTTGGATGACCAGCAAATTGGGATAGCGGTCAATAAGCTTTACCGCGCTGTCCGCGCCAAAATCCACATAGGCCTCGTCCACAATGACCACCACGTCTGGATTGGCCTTCAGCAGCGTTTCCACCGTATCCAGCTTCACCGCGATTCCTGTGGGGGCATTGGGATTGGCCAGCACAACGCCGCCGTTTTGACCGCACAGCAGGTCAATTGGATCAGAAAAATCCGGGTTCATCGGCACTTCCCGGCGCTTCAATCCAAAAAAATCAGTGTAAACAGGGTAAAAGCTATAGGTGATTTTGGGAAACACTACCTCCCGCTCCGAGTCAAAAAACGCCTGAAACGCGAAGGCCAAGATCTCATCCGACCCATTGCCGCAGAATATCTGGTTTATGCGCAATCCCTCACGCTTGGCAATGGCAGTGCGCAGCTCCACGCATTCCGGGTCCGGATAAAGCCGCAGCATATCTCCCGCTGCCGCCTGAATGGCCTCAATTGCCTTTGGAGAGGGCGGATACGGGCACTCGTTGGTATTCAGTTTGATAAACTGCCGATCCTTGGGCTGCTCTCCAGGGGTATATGGCACAACGTCCCAGATTCGTTTGCTCCAAAACCTGTTCATAATGCCTCCCCCTCCCTCTTGATCCTTTTAATAGATTTCTCCGCCTTACTCCGAGGCGTCATCACCTCGTGGCCACAGCCCAGGCATTTCAGCTTGAAATCCATTCCCACCCGAAGCACTTTCCACTCTTTACTGCCGCAGGGGTGGGCCTTTTTCAGCTCCAGCACGTCACCGATACGAATATCCAGAGGCATAAAACCGCCCTCCTTAGCCGCCTTTGATCTTGTCCCAGTAAGTCTTCGCCGTTTGCTCCGTCTTGTTGGGGCCATATTCATAATACACGTGATCCTTGATCGCGTCCGGAAGGTATTGCTGCGCGACCCAATGGTTGGGAAAGCTGTGGGGATAGAGATAACCCTGCTCCCGTTCAAAACCTGTACCGTCGGCGTGAACATTTTGCAGATGCCGCGGATAATCCCCCGTTCTGCCCGCGCGGACATCGGCTATGGCAGCGTCAATCGCCATCAGCACACTGTTGGATTTAGGGGCGGTGGCCAGCAGAATAACCGCTTGGGCCAGAGGCAGCCGCGCCTCGGGCAGCCCCAACTGAAGCGCACTGTCCACACAGGCCTTCACGATGGAGGCCGCCTGGGGATAGGCCATGCCGATATCCTCACTGGCCGAGCACAGGATGCGGCGGATGGCGGTGAGCATATCCCCCGCCTCCAGCAGCCGCGCCAAATAGTGGAGCGCCGCATCCGGGTCGGAGCCCCGTAGGGATTTCATCAATGCGGAGGCAATGTCGAAGTGGTCGTCCCCATCCCGATCATACCGCATGGCGGACCGCTGCGCCACCAGCTTGGCGTCATCCAATGTGATCATGAGCACGCCGTCTTTGATGCGGCTGGCGGTCATCAGCAGCTCCACTGCATTGAGCGCCTTGCGCACATCGCCGCCGCAGGAGGCGGCCAAATGCTCCCGCACTCCCTCCTCGGTTTCCGCTTCTACGCCCAATTCCTTGGCCTGGAGGATAATGCCCCGGTCCACGGCGGGCAGCAGATCCTCCGCTGTGAGCATCTTGAACTCAAATACGGTAGACCGGGATAATATAGCGTTAAAAATCGTAAAATATGGATTTTCCGTGGTGGACGCAATTAAAGTAATCTTGCCGTTTTCAATAAACTCCAGCAGAGATTGCTGCTGCTTTTTATTGAAGTATTGGATCTCGTCCAGGTACAGCAACACCCCGTTTGGCGCCAAGAGGGTGCCCACCTGGTCCATTACATCCCGGATGTCCGCCAGAGAAGCAGTGGTGGCATTGAGCCGCCGCAGCGTGCGTCCCGACCGCTGGGCGATGATGTTTGCCACCGTGGTTTTGCCGGTGCCGGAGGGACCGTAAAATACCATGTTCGGAATCTTCCCGCTGTCGATCACCCGGCGCAGTAAGCCGTCCCGGCCCAAAATGTGACTCTGTCCCAGCACCTCATCCAAGCTTTGCGGACGGATACGGTCCGCCAGCGGCTGGTACATACGCGGTCCCTCCTTTCGCCTTGCTTACAGACCGTCAGCCCCGCGAGCACTTCTCCGCGTCGATGGCCAGCGCCACCAGCAGCGCGCCCAGCGCGTCCCTGGGATCGGCCACGTCGATGATATACGTGTCCGTCCAGTGGAACAGCTCCTTGGAGATGGCGGCCACTTGCCGCCTGCCGTCCATGATGGTATAGTCCCACTCCATCCACTGGCCGTCCACCTGCCAGCCGTTGCAGTCGATGGTGAACTGGGGCTTGAACAGGGTAAACTCCTTCTTGATGCAGCCCACATAGCTGTCGTGGATATAAATCTCAAACTGGGGCAGGAAGGTAAAAATCCGCTCCTGGAGTGTACCGATGTGGTTCCCGCCGGCGTCCTTGATATGCAGGCAGTGCCCCCAGCTCAGCTGACCCTCCACCGTAAACACGGTGTTTCCGTCCTCGTCATAGATGTCATAGCTATCCAGCCAGGAGAAAAAACGCTGCTTGAAATTCAGCCTCATTCCAAGCCCTCCTCCCTCTCCGTCCGCTCAGCGGTAGATGGGATACTTTGCCGTCAGCTCCGCCACACCGGCGCGGATATAGTCCGCCTTCGCTTCAAAGTCAGTGGCCGCCAGGGCAATATACTCTGCTACTTTGTCCATGTCCGCCTCCATAAAGCCGCGGCTGGTAACGGCGGGACTGCCCACCCGCAGGCCACTGGTCTGGAAGGGGGAACGGGGATCGCCGGGTACCTTGTTCTTATTGGCGGTGATGCGCACCTCGTCCAGACGGCGCTCCAGCTCCTTGCCGGTCAGGTCTCCCATATCCCGCAGGTCAATCAGGGACAGATGGTTGTCCGTGCCGCCGGACACCAGCTTCATGCCCCGCTTGGTCAGGCCGTCGGCCAGAGCGGCGGAGTTCTTCACGATCTGCTCCTGATAAGCCTTAAATTCAGGCTTCAGCGCCTCACCCAAGGCCACGGCCTTGGCGGCGACGATGTGCATCAGCGGGCCACCCTGAGAGCCGGGGAAGATGGCGGAGTTCAGCTTCTTGGCCAGATCCTCATCGTTGGTGAGCAGCAGGCCGCCGCGAGGTCCCCGAAGGGTTTTATGCGTAGTGGTGGAAGTTACATGGGCATAGGGAATGGGAGAGGGGTGTAGCCCCGCCGCCACCAGGCCCGCGATGTGGGCCATGTCCACCCACAGATACGCCCCCACCTCGTCGGCGATGGCGCGGCAGCGCTCAAAGTCGATGATCCGGGGATAGGCGGAGGCGCCCGCGATAATCATCTTGGGCCTGCACTCCTTGGCCTTGGCCTCCAGGGCGTCGTAGTCGATGCGGCCGGTGGCCTCGTCCACGCCGTAGGCCTCCATTTTGAAGTACTTGCCGGAAAAATTCACGGGACTGCCGTGGGTCAGGTGCCCGCCATGGTCCAGGTTCATGCCCAGTACGGTGTCGCCGGGCTGGCACAGAGCCATGTAGACAGCATAGTTGGCCTGAGCGCCGGAGTGGGGCTGAACGTTGGCGAACTTGGCGCCAAACAGCTTGCACGCCCGCTCAATGGCCAGGTTCTCCGCCACATCCACGCACTGACAGCCGCCATAGTACCGCTTGCCGGGGTAGCCCTCGGCGTACTTATTGGTGAGCACGCTGCCCATGGCGGCCAGCACCGCCTCGGACACAATGTTCTCCGACGCGATGAGTTCGATGTTGTCGCACTGGCGCTGATACTCCGCCCGGATGGCAGCACCCACCTCGGGATCGTGCTGCGCCACAAAATCCATATATTCCAAAACCATGTCTGTCTCCGCCTTTCAAAATTTAGTCCCCTCATTATATCCTTTTTTGAGAAAAAGCACAACTGACGGGAGGAAAAAAATAGGGTCGCTTTTTTCTCCGATTTGTGGTATCCTTGACAACGAGGTGAGACAAATGACGACTCAATCCGACGTGCGCGCCATCGTGGACGCGCTGAAAGAGCTGTACCCCGATTCCCTGTGCTCCCTGCAATACGAAAAGGACTATGAGCTGCTGTTCGCCGTGCGGCTGTCCGCCCAGTGCACCGACGAGCGGGTGAACATGGTCACCCCTGCTCTGTATGAGCGTTTCCCCACCCTAGAAGCATTTGCGGAGGCGGACCCGGAGGAGGTCGGCCAGTACATCCACTCCTGCGGCTTTTTCCGGGCGAAAAGCAAGGACATGGTGCTGTGCGCCCAGATGCTCCTGAACGAGTACGGCGGCAAGGTACCCGGCACCATGGAGGACCTGCTCCGTCTGCCCGGTGTGGGGCGCAAGACCGCCAACCTCATTTTGGGCGACGTACACAACACCCCCGGCGTGGTAGTGGCGGACACCCACTGCATCCGCATTTCCGGGCGGTTGGGCCTCACCGATGGAACCAAGGACCCGGCCAAGGTGGAGACCCAGCTCCGGGCCGTCCTGCCGCCGGAGGAATCCAACAACTTCTGCCACCGGATGGTGCTCCACGGGCGGGCGGTGTGCACCGCCCGGAAGGCCATGTGTGGAAATTGCACCCTCGCCCCTTGGTGCAAGTACGCAAAAACCGAATTTAAAGGGTAGATACGCGAAACAGCCCATCCCGGCAAGCGGGACGGGCTGTTTTATCGTGTTACGGTGAGATGGGCTGCAAACCATCCAGAGAGAAGGAGGCGGAATCGGTCTCACCGGTCTCCGTCCGCCATTCCAGCATCAGCGTGCCGCCCTGGAAGTGGGCCGGGTCGAAATAGTCCCCCCGCTTGACCAGAGCCATGAAATCAATGGCTGTAAGCCGCGTCACCGACATTCCATCGGATGTTCCACTGCCGCCCCCGCCCCAGTCCAGGGTAACGGACTTCCCATCCTTCGCCGTCAGGGTGGCCTTGAGGCTGCCGGAGAATCCATACCAGCGCCCCACCACATCATCCTCCGCCTTCCCCGTATATAGATAGCCGCCCTCCCGGAAGTAGCTCAGCTCAATCCCCATGGGAGACAGGTATACCTTGCGCAGGCTGACATCGGCCCCGTCCAGATTGGTGATCAGCTCGTCCGTCTCCAAGAAGTACCCAGGGTCCTCTTGAGGCAGCGGGACCTCGAAGGACCAGTCGCCGGGGATGACTGTATAGTTCTCATGCTCCCCGCCCACATAATAGGCGAAGTCCTTGGCCTCTATCCGCATGGCCGCGATCTCGTCCGTCATATCCTCCGAATAGCCTGTGTATCGGAAATACACCGAGCAGCGGTTATCCAGGGGATCCTCATCCACCATCGACCACCAGGTACAGCTTTGTCCGCCATCGAAGTCCGATTCCACAGGCTCTCCGTCCGCGTCTAAAAAGACGGGCATCTGCGCCTTGAATGTGTCCGGTTTCCAGCAGGTGACGCCGAAATCGCCCGTATCCAGCACAGTTCCCTCTGCAGTGACAAACTCGCCCACCACTACAATATTTACCCGATTGCGCAGGACCTGGGTGATGTGGAGGGTGGCGCCATTGCTCTGCGTGGTAATATCCACCGGCATGGTCCCGGAGGCCAGCAGCTCCATGCTCTGGGTGTCCTCCGGCGCGATTCCCAACACCCTCCACAGAGGCGCGCTGAGCCCCGGCACCGCGGCTGTGGCCGCCGTCACCAGCAGAGCGGCCGCCAGTCCGCCCACGACAATCTGTTTCCAATTCTTCATCGGCCTTTTCCTCCTTACGTCGTCCTGGAGGAGCTTTTTTAGCAGCTCCCTCTCCCGCTGCGGGTCGGGGGCCAGCGCGTCAAACATCCGGTCCAGTTCATGCCTGTCCATAACCTTCCTCCTCCAGCTTGAGTTTCAGCTTCTTCCGGGCCTGGGCCAGCCGGGAGCGCACGGTAGAAGGGTTTTCCCCCAACATATCCGCGATCTCTCCAGTGGTATAGCCCTGGTAGTAGTGGAGATAGAGTACCAATCGTTGGGGATCAGGAAGCTCCGCCACCTGGTCCCACACCTCCTGATCCCGAGGCTGCTCCCAGGCCAGGGCGTCCAGCGCCTCGCTGTCCGCCCGCCGGGTCCGCCACCAGTGCTTGAGCTGGTTTTTGCACTCGTTCCGGGCGGTGACGATGAGCCACGCCTTCTCGTGCTCCGGATCACGGAAGGGTTCGCCCCGCTCCATCGCCTTGCGAAAGACGGTCTGGACGGCATCCTCCGCATCGGGTACATTTTTCATCAGCACCAGGCAGATTTGGTAAACCATTCTGAACTGCCGCTGGTAGAGGTCGGCCAGCTCCTCACGGGAAACTCCCGTGTACCCCATGGGAATCGCCTCCTTTCGTCTTTCTGTCTATTACACAATTGAGACGGACAAATTGTTGATGTCAAGAAAACTTTTTTAAAGCAGCGCGGCGGCTCTATCTCCGCCTGACTTGGATATATCCACCGAATTCAACAAATAATCAGGGAATCTTCCCTTTTTCTTAAAAGTCCTCTGTTACACTTGAGAAAAAAGGAGGTGTACGCATGCTTGCTATACTTTTCGACTACGCCCTCTCCTTTGCATGGGAAAAACTGCCTGCCCTGCTGGCCGGGATGTCGGTATTTTTGCTCCTGCGATACCTTCTGTGCCGCACTGGAAGACTCGTCCGCCGCTCCCCTGCCCACGAGATCGGTCTGGCTTTGTTCGCGCTGTATCTCTGCACGGTACTGGCTCTGACTCTCCTGCCTTTCCGTCTGAATTCCGCCGCTGGGAGCTGCGCCCTTGACTCCACTCTCCTAGCCATGGCCCGAGGGGAGTACACCGCCGGAAACTGGGTCTGGGCCATGATGTTGGGCAACGTGCTCATGCTGGTTCCCTTCGGCTTTCTTTCACCCCTTCTCTGGAAACAGCTTCGGGGGCTGCGCGTGCTGCCCGCCGGGCTTGCTCTCATTCTGACCGTCGAGCTGCTCCAGCCTCTTACCGGCCGGAGCTTCGACGTGGATGATATTGTGCTCAATTTCCTGGGTGTGCTGGCCGGGGCGCTGCTCTCCGCGATCGTTCAAATTCTTCTGCCCAGACAGACTGCCGCCCTCCATGCGTAACCGTCAAAGAACTCCCAGCCGGAATCCCGGCTGGGAGTTCTTTTCATTTCACGCCCTGATGCAGCATAGCCGCCGTCAAAGTATTTTTCATCAGCATAGCCCGCGTCATAGGACCCACCCCGCCAGGCACCGGGGTGATGTAGGACGCCTTAGCCGCCGCTTCCTCAAAGCACACATCACCGCACAGCTTCCCCGCGCCATTGCGATTCATGGCGACATCGATGACCACGGCTCCTTCCTTGATCATGTCGGCGGTAACCAGCCCCGCTCTGCCTACGGCAGACACCAGAATATCGGCAGAAGCCGCCAGCTCCCTCATGTCCGGTGTCTTGGAGTGGCACAGCACCACCGTGCCGTTGGCGTGGAGCAGCAGAAGGGCCATGGGCTTGCCCACAATATTGGACCGGCCCAGCACCACACACCGCTTCCCCGCCGGATCAATCCCGTATTCCTTGAGCATTTCCATCACACCGCCGGGCGTACAGGGCTGGAACACCGGCGTGCCGATGGTCAGCTGACCCACATTGTAAGGGTGGAAGCAGTCCACATCCTTGGCCGGGTCGATGGCCAGCAGCACTTCCCGCTCATCCAGCCCCTTGGGAAGCGGCAGCTGCACCAGAATGCCGTCGATGTCCTCCCTGCCGTTTAATTCGGCTATCAGGTCCAGGAGCTGCTTCCGGGTCGTTTCCGCCGGGAGGGCGTACTCCTCGCTGTAAAATCCACATTCCTCACAGTCCTTCCGCTTGCTGGTCACGTACACCCGGGAGGCTGGATTGTCCCCCACCAACACTACCGCCAGCCCGGGCTTTCGGGGAAGGGTCCCCGCATCCGCTCGGACGCTTTGCTTTATTTGGGCTGCCAGGGCCTTTCCATCAATCAGTACCGCCGCCATTGCTTTTCTCCTCCTCGTTTTCTCCGTCAGACTGTGTGGGTTCCACCGGATCCGCCGCTGGGGCGACTTTTACCGTCTCCTCCCCGGCCTGCGCCCCTGCGGTCTGGAGCGGCGGCGTGGCAGGCCCGGCGGTTTTGCGCCTATACACATACAGCCCAACAGCTGCCGCCGCCGACACGATGCCCAGCATCTGGGACGAGCGGATGGGGGTGCCGAAAAAGTACAGGCTATCGGTGCGCAGCCCCTCAATAGCCGCCCGGCCCAGGCCGTACCAGATCACGTAGCTGAGAAACATTTGGCCGTTGAACTTCCTCCCCCACTTCATTAGCAACACCAGCAGAATGAAACCCAGCAGGTTCCACAGCGACTCATACAAGAATGTGGGGTGGACGCCCAGCGTGCCGTCCAGGATGCTGTTGTACATCTGCTGGGACTCCAGCAGCCCGTCCCGCCACAGCTCATTGGCGATGGACTCGGAACACATCCGCCAAGGTAGGTCTGTGACGGAACCGTAGGCCTCCACGTTGACGAAATTTCCCCACCGGCCAATCATCTGACCGATGAGCAGGCCGTAGACCGTGATATCCATGCCGCTCCAGAAATCCACCTTACGGACTTTGCAGAAGATGAGGGCAGAAATCACCGTGGCAATGACGCCGCCGTAAATGGCCAGTCCTCCGTCCCAGAAAGCGATGGCCCGGATCAGGCTGAAAGAGCCGTCTGCCGTGAAGCACACAGCGGGATTAAATATCACGTAGTACAGCCGGGCGCCAATGATGGCCGACGGCACCACCACAAAGATGGCGTCGGTGATAACGTCCGGGTCCATGGAAAACTGCGGCGCCCGCCAAAGGCCATAGGCCACCGCCAGCAGAAAACCGGCGGCAATGATGATTCCGTACCAATAAATATTGTGGCCAAACACAGAGAACGCCACCCGGTTCAGCACAAATTCCAGCCCCAGTCCGGGGAAAAAAACAGTATTTGTCATGGTCATTCCTCTTTAATATCTGTTTATTCTTCCGGCGCGATAATCGACAGCGCAGTGCGCTCCTCCACACACCAGGAACGCAGCAGCGTCTCTGCGTCGGCGCACTCGATGCTCTGGAATACCTGAGGGAAGCTGAGATAGTCCTCCCCGCTAAAATGGGCCTCAGCCAGCTCGATACAGGTATCCTCCATTGAGTTGAGGTGGCGCACCATGGTGCCATAAGCCGCCTTTTTCAGCCGCTCCCACTGTGCCGGGTCGATCCCCTCGGTCCCCAACCGGGCCGCCTCCTCCAGCACCTCGCGGCGTACCTGTTCGGGGTCCCGGCTCTCCCCCTCCGCCACAATGAAGGCATAGCCCGGTCCGGAGGAATAAAAGCTGCCAAAAGAACTGTTGAGCAGACCCTGCTCATACAAACGGTTATAAAGCGGCGCGGACGGGCCAAACAGCACGTCGCATGTGAGTTCCGCCACCAGCCGCTGGCGCAGTCCCCTCCCCTTTTCCGCCGGGGTTCCTTTGAATCCCAGGGTAAACAGCGGAATGGACACCGGCATCGTCCGGCGGGTGAGCTGTTTTTCCACCTGCCTCGGCTCCTCGCGGCCATGATCGGTGGGGGTCGCCGATGAGGGTTCTCCAGGCAGCACCTCTCCGGCAATGTCCGCCACCCGCTGAGGATCAATGCTTCCCGCCGCGCACAGCACCATATTCCCCGGACGGTAGAAGGCCCGGTGGCACTGATACAGGGTGTCCGCCGTAATGTGGGAGATGGACTCCACCGTCCCCGCCACGCGGGTGCGTATGGGGTGATTCATATACATGGACTCCAGCAGACGGTAATACGCCTCGTCGTTGGGATCGTCCTCTCCCATTCGAATCTCCTGCGCGATGATACCTTGCTCTTTATCCACGCTCTCGGGGGTAAACCAGGGCACAGATACAAAAGAAAGCAGCGTGCGCAAGTTCTCCTCAAAGCCCTGCACCCCGTCAAAATAGTAGCCCGTCATCGAGGAGGAGGTAAACGCATTGGGGTCCACCCCATTGGCCGCCATGCGCTGAAGGGCGTTTCCATCCTCCGTATCGAAGCTTTTGTGCTCCAGAAAATGGGCCACCCCGGCCGGCGTATCCAGCCAATCGCCGTCCTCCCCCCGAAACCGCAGGTCCATCCCGCCATAACGGGTGGCAAAAAAGGCAAACTGCTTGCCATATTCCGGCCGCACATCCACGTAGATATTCAGCCCGTTGGGCAGGACGCAGTGATATATTGTCTGACCTAAAGCGGCGTACTCCAGTTTATCCATGACGTCAGCCCTCCTTCCCGGTCAGCCGGTAGACGGTGTCCAGCTTCAGCTTTTGGGCCGCCTCAACCACCTGATCCGCCGTCACCGCTTCCACCGCTCCAATGAGGCTCTCTCCCTCCTGGCTGTCATGGAACAGAAGGCGGGTCAGCTGATCGTCCTCCAGCTGGCTCTGGCTATCCTGCCGGCTGCGCAGACTGCAGACCACCGTGCGGGCCGCGGCGGTCAGCTCATCCTCGGTAAAGTCTCCCCTACGGATTGTGTCCAGTTGGGCAAGGATGGCCTCTTGGGTCCGGTCAAACGTGGAAAATTCCACGCCGGAGGACACCACCATCAATCCCTTGATCTTGTCCAGCATGGACGAGGCATAATAACACAGGCTCATTTTCTCCCGCACATTGATAAACAGCTTGGAATTCGCGCTGCCTCCATACAGGGCATTGCACACCAACAGCGCAGGGTAGCTGTCGCTGCCCATGGTAACCCCGCCTGTCCGGAAACCCATGGCCAGCTTGCCCTGGGTTACGTCCATGGCGTCCGTGACCGTACGCACGGGACCCTTGGGCTCAGGAACCACCAGACAGTCCACCGGAGCCGTTCGTCCGGTTAAAAGCGGCGCGAAGAAGCGGCGAACGGCGTCCTCCACTCTGGCGGGCTGGGCAGCGCCTCCATAGTAAAAGGTCACCTTCGCTCCGCTGCACAGGGACTGGTAGTCCGCCCACAGCCTTTCCGCCGTCATCGCCTTGGCCTGCGCCACTTCCCCCAGCTTATCCACGGCATAGGCTTCCCCGGCGCACATCTCCTGGATGAGCCGGAAAATGGCCCAGCTCCGCTTGTCGTTCATCCGCGCCTGGATACGGTCGGCCAGATTGGCTCCCTCCGACTCAAGATAGTCCCGACGGAACACACCCTCCTGCGTGGCGGGGTCCAGCAGCACCTCTCCCATGAGGGCGGCGGAGGGTTCCAGCACCGCCGAGCCGTCCAGGGCGTAGCGGTCATCGATGAAGCCGCACAGTACACTGACGCACTGGCTCTCCCCCCGCTGACGAACCCCAGTGCTTAGGGACGCGCCGTATAGGGCGTCCGCGGCGGCGGACAGCCTTTCCATATCTGGATAATTACGGCTGCCCCGATACAGGACTTCCGGAATCAGCGCCCCGGCGGTGGCGGAAGCCGCGCTGAGCGGAATGGTGAGGGTAACCGCCAACAATCCGGTCTTAAACTTATCCGTCTGTGTAACGGCCAGCTCAACTCCATCCGCCAGCCGTTTCCAATACTGCTGCATAGCCTTCCTCCTCATTGGTACAAAAAAATTACCTTGAATTAATATTATACATCATAGCCCGCTGTTTGACACCTATTATTTTGCCCGGAATGGTAAACTTTTTTAAAACAGCACTCAAACCAAGGAACTCGAGCATTTTTTCTCCTTGACTTTTTGAGGAATCTGTGGTATAGTATCGCATTGTAAAGTTCATTGACTTTACACAACATCTTGTGGGGGCGGGATTCCATGAAAAATCAGGCATACCGTATGGCCATGCTGTTTGATTTTTACGGCGATCTGCTTACTGAGCGTCAGCGGGAATTCTATGACCTCTACTACAACGAGGACCTGTCCCTAGCTGAAATCGCGGAGAATTATGGAATCTCCCGCCAGGGCGTGCGGGATGTCATTGTTCGGGCCGAGGCGGCCATGACCGAAATTGAGGACAAGACCCACATTATCCGCCGCTTCCAGCAGTCCAGAGCAGCCATTGCCGCCATCAACGACGCTGCGGACCGGCTGCTCCAGTCCATTGACCGGCGCAGTTACAATGACGCCATGCTGGACGAAATCGCCCGCGCCATCAAGGAAAACGCAGCCAAACTGGAGCAGGAGTAACTGTTATGGCATTTGAAAGTCTCACTGATAAGCTGTCTGCCGTTTTTAAGCGCCTGCGGGGCAAGGGCCGTCTGTCCGAGGCCGATGTCAAGGAGGCCATGAAGGAGATCAAAATGGCGCTCCTGGAGGCGGATGTCAATTTCAAGGTGGTCAAGAGCTTTGTGGCCTCAGTCACCGAGCGGGCCGTGGGCCAGGACGTAATGGAGTCCCTCACCCCCGCCCAGATGATCGTTAAAATTGTCAACGAGGAGCTGACCGCCCTCATGGGCGGCGGAGACAGTAAACTGGCAATCTCCTCTTCCCCGCCTACTGTTGTGATGCTGGTGGGCCTCCAGGGCGCGGGCAAGACCACCAACGGCGCAAAACTGGCCGGATTGATGAAAAAGCAGGGAAAGCGGCCCCTTCTGGCCGCCTGCGACGTGTACCGCCCCGCCGCCATCAAGCAGCTGGAGGTAGTGGGCGAGCAGCTGGACATCCCGGTGTTCCAGATGGGCCAGATCGACCCGGTGGATATCGCAAAGGCCGCCGTGGAACACGCCAAGCGCCATGGCAATGACATGGTGTTTTTGGACACCGCCGGCCGACTTCATGTGGATGAGGCCCTGATGGATGAGCTTCGCCGAGTTAAGGAGGCGGTAACCCCCACTGAAATCCTGCTTGTCGTGGACGCCATGATCGGTCAGGACGCGGTCACCGCCGCCAAGGCCTTCGACGAGGCGCTGGATATCGACGGCGTCATGCTCACCAAACTGGACGGCGACGCACGGGGCGGCGCGGCTCTTTCCATCCGAGCGGTCACCGGCAAGCCCATCAAATTTGCGGGTACCGGCGAAAAGCTGGACGCGGTGGAGGTATTCCATCCAGACCGCATGGCCAGCCGGATTTTGGGCATGGGCGACGTGCTCTCTCTCATCGAGAAGGCGGAGCAGAACCTGGACGCAAAGAAGGCCGCCGAGCAGATGGAGCGGCTGCGCAGGAACAAATTCACCCTAGCCGACTTCTACGACCAGCTCATTCAGCTCAAAAGCATGGGTTCCATGGAGGACATCGCCGGAATGCTTCCCGGTATGGGCGGCAAAAAGCTGGATCTCTCCGTAGACGAGGGCAATCTCAAGCGCATCGAGGCCATCATCCAGTCCATGACCCCTTATGAACGGGAAAACCCCAGTGTGCTCAATTCCAGCAGGAAAAAACGCATTGCCGCCGGGTCCGGGACCCAAGTGGTGGATGTTAACCGCCTACTCAAGCAGTTTGATATGATTCAACAACTTACCCGACAGTTCTCCAATCCCAAGAAGGCAAAGGGGCTGTTCGGCAAATTCAAGGGCATGGGAATGCCATTCTGATCGTAAAGTCTATAAGTTTCTTTTTCGCTTCCTTTTTCTTTTCAAAGGAAAAGGAAGTCGCCGAAGGCAGTTGGTTTAAGTCCCTTTTAGGACATTTACCATAAATGAACAAACAATCACTTTGGAGGTGAATATCCGATGGTTAAGATCAGACTGCGCCGTATGGGCGCTAAGAAGGCTCCCTTCTACCGCGTCGTGGTGGCCGACTCCCGCTATCCTCGGGACGGCCGCTTCATCGAGGAGATCGGTACCTATGACCCCCGGCAGAATCCCGCCGCTGTCAATATCGACACTGACCGGGCCCAGGCCTGGATCAAAGCCGGCGCTCAGCCCACCGACACGGTGCGCGACCTGCTGAAAAAGGCCGGCCTGTAAGTTCAATCAGGAGGCCACATGAAGGAATTGCTCATTTATATCGCCCGCAGCCTGGTGGATGATCCTGACGCGGTGTCCGTCTCCGAATATGAGACGCCCGCCGAAACGGTGCTGGAGCTCCGGGTCGCCCCCGGCGATATGGGCAAGGTGATCGGCCGCCAGGGCCGCATCGCCAAGGAAATCCGGGCGCTGATGCGCTCGGTGGCCCAGCGCCAGGGCAAAAAGCTCTCGGTCGACATTGTTGACTGAAACGAAGAACAGGCGGGGCAGCGCCCCGTCTGTTTTTTTGGAGGTATTTTTATGAAAGAATTTCTCGACTGCGGCCAGATTGTCAACACCCATGGCGTCCACGGCGAGGTGCGAATCGTGCCATGGGCGGACAGCCCAGAGTTTCTATGCCAATTCTCCACCCTCTATGTGGACGCAAAACCTGTACAGATTGCGTCCAGCCAGGTGCACAAGGGCAGCGTGATCGCCTGTTTTAATGGCGTGGACACGGTGGAACAGGCCATGGCCCTCAAGGGCAAAACGGTTCAGATCCGCCGCGCGGACGCCAAACTGCCCGACAGCGCTTTTTTTCTGGCGGATATCATAGGACTGGACGTGGTGGACGAGAATGGCCATGCGCTGGGGACGCTGAAAGAGGTCCTCTCCCCTTCCATACAGCAGATTTATGTGGTGAACGGTGAACGGGAGATATTGATCCCCGCCGTGCCGGAGTTCATTTTGGAAACCAACATCGAGGCGGGCTATATCAAAGTCCGTCTGATTGAAGGAATGTAACTATGTATTATATCGACATAATGACCCTTTTCCCCGACACGGTGGGCGATGTATTGTCTGAGTCCATTCTGGGCCGGGCGCAGGAGCGGGACATCCTGCACATCGACACCCATCAGATCAGAGACTACACCCTGAACAAACAGAAGCAGGTGGACGACTATCCCTACGGCGGAGGGCGGGGCGCGGTGCTCCAAGCTGATCCGCTGTATCGCTGCTGGGAGCATATCTGCACCCGGTACGAAAAACGCCCCCATACCATCTTCCTCTCTCCCTGCGGCAAGACCTTTACGCAGGAGGACGCCAAGCGGCTGGCCTGGGAGCAAACTCACCTCGTCCTGGTATGCGGCCACTATGAGGGCGTTGATCAGCGGTTTATCGACGAGTGTGTAGATGAGGAGATTTCCCTGGGTGATTTCGTCCTCACAGGCGGGGAAATCGCCGCCATGGCGGTGGCGGACGCGGTATGCCGTCTGGTGCCCGGGGTATTGTCTGACGCAGAGTGCTTTGAAAATGAAAGCCACTGGGACGGCCTGCTGGAATACCCACAATACTCCCGCCCCAGCCTATGGCACGGCAGGGCGATTCCGGAGGTACTCTCCACCGGCGACCATGCCAAGATTGCGCGTTGGCGGCGCAAGCAGTCTCTGCTTCGCACCCGGCAGCGGCGGCCCGACCTGTATGAAAAGCTTGACTTATCCTCCAAAGCAGACCAGAAGCTGCTGGACGAGCTGGAGCGGGAGCTGTCCCGCCCTCCCCTGCCGCAGCCGGTTGAATGCCGTCCGACCCGGGAAGGCGATCTGAATGATATGGAGATCATTTTAGCGCAGGCAAAGGCTCTTCTCATTCCGATTGGGCAGTGGAATTCCAGCTATCCCGCCAGAGAGGATTTTGAATCCGATATGACCCGCGGCGAATGCTATGTGCTCACCTGCGGCGGCGCGGTAGGTGGATTTTTTACCCTCAGTACCCAGCCTGAGACGGGCTACGATGCAATCACCGACGGTAAATGGAGTTCAGACCAGCCTTATGCCGTCATCCACCGATGTGCGGTGGCTCAGCAATGGCACGGCTCCGGGCTGGCAGACCGCATGATCGCCGAGTGTGAACGACTGGCTCTCGCCCAAGGGCTTGAATGGCTTCGCGTGGACACCCACAGAAAGAATAAGGCAATGCAGAGTTTGATTCGGCGGCACGGTTTCCAATACCGGGGGAATGTGCTGGTTGACGTGCCCCATCCCTACGACCCTCGTCGAGTGGCCTATGAAAAGCGGCTGAGACACCCTGCTTCAAATGTCAAAAAGGATCTCCGAGGATTGCCTGCCTCCCTTGACAATTCTAGTTCAAATGATATAATCTAATTTGTATTATTATATAAGGGGATTGTTTTTATGAGTTTTTCCATCATTGTCGACAGCTGCTGCGACTTGACCCCCGAAATGCGGGCAGACCCGATATTCCGCTCCATCCCCCTGACCATCCGGGTGGGCGGCAAGGATTACGTGGACGATCAAAGCCTGGATACCAGTCTGCTCATTTATGCCATGGACCAGAGTCCTGACGCCTCGTCCTCCTCTTGTCCCGCCCCCGGCGACTACCTGGAGGCCTACCGTCAAGCAGAGGGAGACATATATGTGGTCACCCTTTCCGCCCTGCTCAGCGGCTCCCACAACAGCGCTTGGCAGGCCAGACAAATGTTTCTGGAGGAGCAGCCGGAGCGTAGCATCCATGTGTTCAATTCCTGTTCCGCCTCCGCTGGGGAGGTACTGCTGGCCCAAAAGGTGTATCAACTCGCAAAATCCGGCGTCCCCTTCTCACAGGTGGTTACGCAGGCGGAACAGACGATCACCGACACCAATACGCTGTTTGTGTTGGAAAACCTGGATAATCTGAGAAAAAATGGGCGGCTTACCCGTGTACAGGCCATGCTCACCGGTGCGCTGCGCATTAAGCTTATCATGGGTTCCACACCCGAGGGAGAGATCTGCAAGCATGGCCAAGCGCTGTCCATCAAGCAGGCACTAGCCAAGCTGGTGGACATTATGGCATCGGACGAACGGCATAAAGGAAAAATCCTTTATATCGCCCAATGTCTCTGCCCTGAACGAGCGCAGCAGTTATGGGAATTGGCTAGGAAGAGCTGCCAATTCACCGATGTTGTCATCACTGCCACTCGAGGGCTTAGTTCTTACTATGCCAATAGCGGAGGGGTCGTCGCAGCCTATTGACAGATTATTTGAGGAAAAATGATGAGAAGATTTGAGGGATTATATCATGGATTTGTGTGATATCAGTGAAATCAAAGCTCTCTTGGCCCGCCACGGTTTCCACTTTTCCAAATCTATGGGGCAGAATTTTCTCATTGCTGACTGGGTCCCAAAAGATATCGCTGACTCGGCTCATTTGGATCAACACTGCGCCGTACTGGAGATTGGTCCGGGCATTGGTTCTCTTACCCAACAGCTGGCATTCCGCGCAGGTAAAGTGGCTGCCATAGAATTGGACTCTTCCCTGCTGCCTATTCTGAACGAGACGCTGGCACACTGCCCCAATGTAGAAATCATCTCTGGCGATATATTGAAGCTTGACCTCGCCGCTATTGTATCTGACAAGTTTTCTAACTTTACAGTAAAAGTCTGCGCAAACCTGCCTTACAACATTACCACTCCGGTAATTACCAAGTTATTAGAGGCCAGCTTTTTTCAATCTATCACGGTTATGATTCAACGAGAAGTAGCCCGTCGTATCTGTGCCGCGCCGGGAGACGCAGACTGTGGATCCTTTTCCTTGTTTTGTCAATATCATGCTCAGTGTGAGCTGCTTTTCGAGGTCCCGCCGGACTGCTTTTTACCCTCCCCCAAGGTCACCTCCGCAGTCGTACGGCTCACGCCCCACGCGGTTCCGCCAGTAAAAGGAAATCAAGACAAAATTTTTTCCGTGGTAAAAGCCGCGTTTGCTCAGCGGCGCAAAACTCTGCTCAACGCTCTTTCCGCTGTTTATGGGAATCGTTTTTCCAAAGAGCAGCTTCGGCAAATCATTTTGGACTGCGGTCTGTCTGAGACAGTTCGTGGTGAGCGTCTTGGATTGGAGGAGTTTTCCGAATTGGCTCGGCGCCTCAGCTGAAACAGCCCCCTCTGTCAAATTCCAGCCTTGTGCATAGGATGAAACAGAGGAGGTTTTCCTATGCCAATTATCTATCTTTCACCATCCACACAGGAAAGCAACATGTATGTCAACGGCGGAAGTGAAGAGGAGTGGATGAACCGCCTGGCCGACGCCATGATCCCCTACTTAAATGCGTCAGGCATTCAATATACTCGAAATACTCCGGATATGACCGCCGCATCTTCTATTCGCGCATCCAACGCCGGTTTCTATGATCTTCACTTAGCTCTACATTCCAATGCCTCCGCCCCCAGCAACTACGGAGGAACCCGTGGTATCATCGTGTTCTATTACCCCGGCAGCACCAACGGAAAGCGGGCCGCTGAAATCATGGCCACAAACTTAAAGGCCATCTACCCTCTTCCTAATCGTGTACGGGCAGAAGCCACTACGTCCGTCGGGGAGGTGCGCCAACCTCGCGCTCCATCGGTGTTTATTGAGTTGGGTTACCACGACAACGAGGATGACGCTACCTGGATCAAAAATCATTTGGACGAAACTGCTCGAGCCATTGTCCTCGCCCTCACCGAATATTTTGGAATTCCATTTTTGAATCCTGGCGGTACCAGTCGTCAAGGAGTCGTAGATGTGGATTGGGGCTATCTCAATATCCGTTCTAGACCCTCCACATCTGCGCCGGTGATTGCCAAGGCTTACGATGGTGCACGGCTGACCATTTTGAATCAATGGCAAGGCTGGTATCTGGTTTCCTTTGACGGAGCTGAGGGATATGCCAACAGCGACTTCATTACGTTGGTTTGAAGCAGTATTTCCCTTCACAAATTGTTCAAAGATATTTCAAACTCTATACACCACTTTGCTTTTGGGTGTGGTATTCTAACAATGTCATAAACAGTGACAACTCCTCCCTCTCTTTCTTGAATCCTATGGCTGCCCACTGCATTCCCCTGCGGTGGGCGGTCGATTTTTCAGGTAGAATAAAAAACAACTTTCTTCAAAAATCTTTGATTTGCCTCTTGCATTTCTCATGATGATGTGGTAATATACTTGAGGTCCATAAAGTATAGAGTATTTCCGGGTGTGGCGAAGTTTGGTATCGCGCTTGACTGGGGGTCAAGAGGCCGCAGGTTCAAGTCCTGTCACTCGGACCATGCGGAGTGTCCTTATGGGATTTGAGTTTCCCATGAAGGGCACTCCGCATTTTTATTGTCCAAAACCATATCAAGCGATCCGCTCCGGGGAGTAGCTGACGGCTACTCCCTTTCTCGTTCCCATGGTGATTTCCCCCGCAGGGATTTTCCGGCGATCAGGAACAGAGAAAGCGCCGATACAGTTGTAATAAATCGTGATGTGCTGGGTGGTCACGCCGTCCTTCTTCTCGGCATGGTATACGTCGATGTGGTCGATCAGCTCCGCCACCATGCGCTGGGTGATCTCTGTGGCGTTGGTATAGCGGCGGACGGTTTCAAGGAACGTGTCAACGTCCATCCTCCGGCCTTCTGACTTTTTCAGTTCCAGTCGGAGCGCCTTGATCTTCTTGGCGTTCTCCCCCTGCTCCGCTTCATACCGCTGGGACATTTTCGCAAACCGGGCGTCATTGATTTTCTGGTTCACATTGTCCTCATAGAGTTTTTCAAAGAGCACATCAAGCTCCTTGTCCCGCGCCAGCAGGCTGTCAAGCTCCCGCTGCTTCCTCGCCCGGTCATTGTCTGCCACCTTAGCGGACTGGCCCATCATGGCCTTGATAAAGTCGTCCTCGTACTCGTTGGCAAAGCAGGCCAGACGGTTGACCTCATACAACACCACCTGTTCCAGAAATTCCGCCCGGATGTAATGGGTCTTGGAGCACTTACGCAGACCGGAATTGTGGTTTTGGCAGC
>CATLHC010000012.1 GCA_949948775.1 uncultured Oscillospiraceae bacterium | reverse complement strand
GTCTGCCCTTGTGCGGTATTTGTCCGCGTCCGGCCCGTCCGGCTCCATGAAGCTGTCATATTCCAGCCGCCGCCCGCACTCCGGGCACACGTCCGGCATATCCCCGGTTCCGCTGCACAGCAGTTCCGCGCC
The DNA here is from genome assembly GCA_949948775.1 of uncultured Oscillospiraceae bacterium. GTDB lineage: Bacteria > Bacillota > Clostridia > Oscillospirales > Oscillospiraceae > Enterenecus. Next base: position 49,714 of record CATLHC010000012.1, on the reverse strand, counting down.
GCACTCCCCGCACCTGGCAACCCCCAGATCGTCCGTGTGGGCCAGCGCCGGGGCTGTGTCCCGCTCCACGTCCGCCGCCGTGTCCCGCTCCATCATGTCCGCCGCCACGGCCACCAGCGTTCCTGCGCTGGGCGCTTCCGGCTCATACTGGGCGGAATTGAAGCACTTCTTAAACTCCCGCGCCGCGTTGATCACGTCCACGCTGTACCTGCCATAGTTGATCCGGTTCATAACCCGGTAGAAGTCCCGCCCACTCTTGATCGTGTCGATCATGCTGCAAATCTGCCGGAACTGTTCCTGCTGGGCTTCGTCCATCCAGGTTTCCTTCTGGCCCGCCGTGGCCGCCGCCTGGGCGGCCACTTCTGCGGCTTCCTGCTTGTGCTGGTATTCCACCGTTCCGGGGATCTCCGCCCGGTAGGTTTCCCGGTAGTCTTCTTCCGCCCGCTCGTAGAGGTCTTCAAAGCGGATTTCCGTTTCCCCGTCATAGGGCTGCACGTCCGCGCCGTATTCCAGGCGGTAGGAATCAATCAGGCCGTTTGCATCGTAGGTAACAAAGATCCGGATCTGGCCGTCTTCCGTCCAGAAGTCATAGCCGCAAGAATCGCTGTGAATGATCGCCGCGCACTCCGCCTGTTTCGGCATTTCCTTCGTGTTGATTTCCTCATAGGGGGAGATCCCGAAATAGCCGCCGTTCTTCGTGTAGAGATCCGCGCTGCTGTCTTCATCGCAAACAAGCTGCTGCGTTTTGTCGCTGCGGTCGCGGGAAACGGGGTTCTTGTAGCCGTCCGCCGCGCTGTACCATTCCACCGTGCCCCAGCCGGGCTTCACGGCCTGGCGGTACGCTTCCGTCTTGCGTGCCAGCCGGAAAACCGGGATACTGACTACATCGGTCACGATATAGCGAACTTCGTTCTGCTTTTTCATGGTGAATCCCCCTTTTAGGTATAAAAAAAGTTAGCTTGCTGGTAGCAAGCTAACTGGTTCTTGCTCCCTGCAAACTAATAGTAACGGCTGCCCGTGCCCCCGGTCCCCGCCTTTTTGTTGACGCGGCGGCCTTTGGAGGGTATAATCAGAGCATCTGACAAAATGGGAAAGGATGTGTGCGGCATGGCTAAGGTCGCGATCCTGCTGCCCTATCTGGAGATGTGTGAGATCGCCCGCCCTCTGGTGGGCGATTACCGCAATCTCAACGTGATGTGCGTGGAATACTCCAAGTCGGACAGGATTGCCCAGCGGGTCCGGGAGCTGGAACGGCAGGGCTGTGAGCTCATTATCGCCCGGGGACTCCACGCCAGGATCATCAAGGCCACAGTGGAGATCCCTCTGGTGGAGATGCGGGTCACCACCCAGGAACTGGGGGGGATCATCCTGGAGCTGAAGCGGGAGCTGGGGCTGGAGCGCCCCAGCATCGGCCTGATCCATTTTGACAATATGGTGGGGGATACCGCCCGGCTCAACGAACTGCTTGGCATCGACCTGCGCCGTTTTCCGGTGAAGCAGAACCGGGAGCTGCTGCCCTCGGTGGAGCAGGCGGTGCGGGAGGGGTGCCGCGCCGTGATCGGCGGCGACCTGGTATGTGGGCGCGCCCAGGCCCTGGGCCTGCCCAGCCGTTTTCTGCCTTCCGGGAAGGAGAGCATGATCGACGCGCTGGATACGGCCGCGCGCATGTGCTACGCCATCGACCTGGAAAAGAGCAACAGCCGCCAGATGAACGTGATGCTGGACAATATCTTCAGCGGCATCGCCCAGGTGGACAGCGGCGGCGTGATCCGCCGGGTGAACCGGGCGGGCTACAACATTCTGGGCCTCAGGCCGGACCAGGTGCTGGGCCTGCCCGCCGCGGAGGTGCTGCCCGGTCTGAGCGGCCAGGTGCTGGAGGACACGCTCCGGGAGGGCAAGGAGGCCTACTCCCTGGTGATGGACATACAGCGCCGGGCGGTGATGGTGAACGTAGCCCCCATACCCGCGGAGGACGGCCAGGACGGAGCCATCCTGACCTTCCAGGAGGGGCAGAGGATTATTGAGATGGACAGCGAGCTGCGCCGGGAGCTGTATCTTCGGGGCTACATCGCCAAGTTCACCTTTGAGCGCATCTATGACCGAAACCCGGACATCGCCCCCGCCGTGGCCCTGGCCAAGCGGGTGGCCAAGTACCCCGCGCCCATCCTGCTCACCGGCGAGACGGGCTGCGGCAAGAACATGATGGCCCAGTGCATCCACAACGAGAGCATGGCCAAGGGCAACGCCTTCGTCCCGCTGGACTGCAGCGCGTGGCTGCCGGAGACGCTGGACAACATGCTGTTCGGCAACTACACCACCAAAAAAGACAGCCCCGCCTGCATGGCGGAGCTGGCCCAGGACGGTACGCTGTATTTGAACCATGTGGAGGCCCTGCCCATGGAGACGCAGTACAAACTGCTCAGTCTGGTGCAGGGCAGATTTCTGCACAACGGTTCCAACCGGCCCACCACGGCCAATGTGCGGGTCATCGCCGCCACGGACGCCAACCTGATCGCCAAGATTGAGCAGGGCACCTTCCGCAGCGACCTGTATTACGCCGTCAGCGCCCTCACCGTGGAGCTGCCCCCCCTGCGCCGGTGTCCGGAGGATGTGCTCAACTGGGTGGACTTTTATCTGGAGACGTGGCAGGACCGGTATAAGCGCTATGTCCACCTGACCAACGGGGCCAGGGAGTTTTTGAAAAAGTATGACTGGCCGGGCAATCTGGACCAGGTGAACAACGTGTGCGAGCGCATCGTCCTGCTGACGGAAAAGCGGTCCATCGACGAGGTGTTTGTCCGCCGTCAGCTGGAGCGGGTGACGCCCCGGCTGGTGCCGGGTACGGAAAAGACGGTGGTGTTCAAGGACCAGAAGGGCGTGGAGATCGCCGCGCTGCTGCGCAAGTACGGCGGCAACCGGGAGAAGGTGGCCGCGGAGCTGGGAGTGAGCAAGACCACCCTGTGGCGGTATATCAAAAAGTACGGGATCGAGCCGGATTTCACCTATTGAGCCGCTCATTCCGATGCAAAAGGGAGCCTTCGGCCATGCCGGAGGCTCCCTTTTGCATATTGCCGGATCAGGTGATGGGGGCGGGGTTGAAGATGCACATGTCGTTGTGGAAGCCGTACTGGTCGGAGTAGGGCTGCTTCACGCCGCTGGCCACGTCCAGGATGAAGTTAAAAATTTCCGCGCCCACGTCGGCAATGGTCCGCTCCCCGGTGGCCACGGCCCCGGCGGATATGTCGATCATGTCAAACCAATGGGCCTTCATCTCGTTGCGGGAGCACACCTTGATGACCGGGGCGATGTCCAGCCCGTAGGGAGTGCCCCGGCCGGTCATAAACACCTGGAGGCCGATGCCGCTGGCCACTTGGGAGGGGCCGCACACGATGTCGCTGGCGGGGGTGGCGGCGAAGATGAGGCCGTGCTTGGTGGGCTTTTCGGCGGGGGAGAGGACCTCCACAATGGGGCTGGTGCCGCTCTTGGCGATGGAGCCCATGGCCTTCTCCACGATGTTGGCAAGGCCCCCCTTTTTGTTGCCCGGCGTGGGGTTGGCGTCCCGGTCCACTCCGCCCGCGTCCAGGTACTCGTCGTACCAGCGCATCTCGGCGGCCAGCTTGTCCCGGACCTCGGGGCTGACGCAGCGCTGGGCCAGCAGGTGCACCCCGTCCCGGACCTCGGTGACCTCGCTGAACATCACCGTGGCGCCGCCCCGCACCAGCATGTCGGCGGCGTAGCCCGCGCTGGGATTGGCGGTGATGCCGGAGAAGGCGTCGGACCCGCCGCACTGCATCCCGATGAGCAGCTCGCTGAGGGGCAGCTCCTCCCGGACACGCTGGTTGAGCTTTTGCAGCTTTTTGTCCGCCATGGCCAGGATGGCGTCCATCATGGCGTCGTGCCCGGCGTAGTCCTGGAGGGTGAGCACGTTGTCCGGGGTGATGTCCTCGGGGGGCAGCACCATGTCATAGGTCAGCTTTTCGCAGCCCAGGCCCACCACCATGACCTCTCCGCCGAAGTTGGGGTGGCGGATGACATTGGTGACGGCCCGGATGGGAATGTGGGCCTCACGGGCCTTGATGGCCACGCCGCAGCCGTAGGGGTGGGTGACCGCCACCACGCCGTCCACGCTGGGGTACTTGGGCAGCAGCTCGGCCTTGATGCGCTCCACCGCCACCTTCAGCACGCCCGCGGCGCACTGCACCGTGGTGACGATGCCCAGCAGGTTGCGGGTGCCGGCGGGGCCGGTCTTATTGCGGTAGCCCATCCAGGTGGTGCGGGGCGGCTGGGGCAGGTCCTCGGTTTTTACCAGGTTGGTGCCCCAGGGCATGTCGTCAACAGAGGGGCTCTGGGGCAGGGCGAGCATGTGCTCGTTGATCCAGCTCCCAGCGGGGATGGAGTCCTTGGCGTAGCCCAGCACCACGCCGTAGCGGATGATCTCGCCGCCCGCGGGGATGTCGGCCAAGGCGATCTTGTGGGCCTGGGGGATGGGGTCCCGGGTGGCGACGCCGCACTCAATGACGGTGCCGGCGTCCAGGTCGTGGACGGCCACGGCCACGTTGTCCTGGGGCTTGATCTGAATGGTAAGGCGTTCCGGCATGGGGAACACTCCCTTCTAAATTGATTCCGGCTGGAGGACGCGGTCAAAAAAGTCCGCGATGATCTCTTTGGTGCTGTCCTGGAAGAACTCCCGGGTGCCGTGCCCGGCGTGCTGGAGGATGTACAGCTCCGCCCGGTCCTCGAGGCCCGCCTCCGCAATGCGGCGGTAGAAGTCCTCGCTGATGGAGCAGGGGACCAGCAGGTCGCTGTCCCCGTGGAGGATGAGAATGGGGCACATCCCCTCGTTGATGAAGAAGACAGGGCTGGCGTTTCTCCCCGCCTCGTCCATCTGGGCGTCGGGGACGCCCAGCAGGGCTCCGGCGTGGGTCTCCTCCATGGTGTGCCAGCGGTAGCCAGGGTCATGGATCATTCTGCGGTCGTATTCGATGAGGCTGGGCAGCTCCACCGGGCCGAACAGGTCGCAGGCGGCCTGGACCTTGTCGGAGTACGCGGTCCACTCCGTCCGGGGCGCGTTGTCCAGGTTCATGGCCGCCATGGAGGCCAGATGCCCCCCGGCGGAACGGCCCATGACGCCGATGCGCTCCGGGTCGATGTGGTATTCCTCCGCGTGGGCGCGGAGAAAGCGGATGGCGGTCTTGACGTCGGTGAGCTGGTCGGGCCAGTGCCCCTGGGCGCTGCTGCGGTAGTAGATGGAGGCCAGCACATAGCCCCGCTCCACCAGAAACTGCATCTCGGGCACCATCAGGTTCTTGTCACACCCCCGCCAGCCGCCACCGGGCACCCAGACGATGCAGGGCATGGGATCCATGGGGGGCTCGTCGTCCCGGCCTGCGGCTAGGCGCATCTCGCTGTTGCCGTCCTTGGAGCAGATGGACAGATACAGGTCCAGGGGCGCCCCCTCCAGGTCGGTGACGCGGGAGTAGCGGATGTTGTCGGTCATGTTCACGCTTTTTCGGGCCCTGCCGGGATCAATGACATGCCTCATTTGCCGTATACCTCCGGGTACATCTGCTTGACGGCCTCCGCCCGGCTGAGCATGGAGTCCTTCCAGGCGTAGCCGGCGATCCACACGGAGTAGTCGCTCTTATCCTCGGGAATGTTGGGCAGCACGTTGCCCTGGTTGAGATGACTGGGCAGAGGAAGGTCCACGTCCCAGTTGGCCAGCTTGTTCTCGCAGTCGTCCACGAAGCGATAGGCGTCCTCCACGTGGCCGCCGAAGCGCTCCAGCATTTCAGGGGTCATCAGCCCCACGCCGATGCCGCCGTGCATGGCGCAGCGGTAAGTTCTGCCGGTCTCCTCGTCGGTGTCCTCAAAGCGGAAGCTGGTGGAGCCGGGGGTGTGGCCAGGGGTGAGTACCGTGTGGATGGTGAAGCGGCCCAAGGTGATAGGAATGTTATCATCATAAAAGTGGGTGGCGGTGTAGTCCACCATAGGCAGGTCCCGGGTGTCGTCCTTGAAGCGCTGGTGGTAGACCTCGTCCTCTTTGGAGATCCACACCTCCGCGCCGCTGAGGGCCTGGAGGGCGGCGCAGCCGTTCACATGATCCCAGTGCCAGTGACTGATGAGGATTTTCTTGATGTCCTGGGGCCGGTAGCCGATGCTGTAGATGCGGTCGATGAGCAGGTAGAGGGAGGCGCGGTAGCCGGTGTCGATGAGGATCAGGCCCTCGCCGGTGTCCAGCAGATAGGCGCACACATCATCCTGGCCACCCACGTTCCAGACGTGGGGAGCCGCCCGGTAGGCGGGGACGGCGTACTTCCAGGGGTGTTCCAGATCGTCGCCGCAGCGGGGGTGGTTGACGGGAGCGTAGAAAATCTTCTTTTCCATAGCGTCTGCACTTCCTTTTTGATTTTTGGTGAAGGCTGGGTCTCGAGAGTTCTGTAATAATAAGTGTAGGGCAAAAAAGGAAATGCCGCAATCGGCAAAATCCATTAAAAAAGGGGGGAAAAACAGGCGTGATGAACAAAAAAACTTCGAGATGAAACGGCCGAGATTTCAGAACTAAAAAACTGATGGAAAAAGTGATAAAAAAGATAATATTTTGTGAAATTTGCTGTGGATTTCCATATAAATTTGGAAAGGATCGGAAGTGAAACAGAAAATGAAATCTCCATTTCAAAATATGGGATATTGAAAAAAGCATAAAAAATCGGGCCGCGCTTTCGCTTTTTTGTGCATTGTGATTCTTTGAACGAAGTGATATTCTTAAGATCAGCAAGACAAAAGCGCAGCACCCAGGTCCCATCAATAATCGGCTTGGAGGCCGAGGAAAAGAAAGGAAAAGTCATTATGAAACTGAGAAAAGTGGTTTCCCTGTTTGCGGCGGCGGCCCTGTGCGTCAGCCTGGCAGCCTGCGGCAACAACGCCAGCACCAACAGCAGCGCCCCCAGCAGTGCGCCCGCCGCCAGCGACAACGCCGGGGGCGGCGAGCAGAGCGGCGGCGACGTGACCCTGCCCAAGAACATTGAGGTCCAGCTGCCCGCCTCCGCCGGCGGCGGCACCGATGTGGCCGGCCGCGCTCTGACCTCCTACATCAACCAGAGCGGCGACACCAATATGACCATCGTCAACAATACCGACGGCGGCGGCGTGGTGGCCTATGAGACCGCCCGCACCGCCAAGGCCGACGGCAGCACCATCCTCTTCTTCCACAGCACCCTGTGCATCAAGAGCGCCACCGGCCTGTATGACAAGAGCATCAACGACTTCAAGGTCTGCGCTGCGGGCCTGCCCGAAGATCCCGGCGGGTACGTGCTGGTGGTTCCCGCCGACAGCGGCATCACCGACCTGGACGGTTTCATCGCCAAGGCCAAGGACGCGGGCGGCTCCATGATGATCGGTGTGGAGACCGGCGGCTCCTCCCACATCATGGCCGGCATTATGGCCGACAAGCTGGGCATTGAGCTGAACTACGTGGAGGCCGGCCCCGACACCGAGAAGCTCACCGCTCTGGTGGGCGGCAGCATCAACTGCGCCCTGGTCAACGGCAACCAGGCCAAGCAGTACATTGAGGCCAACAAGGTCAACGCCCTGGCTTGCTTCTCCTCCAGCGACGAGGGCGGCCGCTTCAGCCTGCTGCCCGACGTGCCCTCCTTCAAGGAGCAGGGCTACGACTGCGTCTACGGCACCTACTTCTATGTCCTGGCCAACCCCGACATGGACGACGCCACCGCTAAGGCCATCGGCGACCTGTTCACCGCCGCCGCCAACGACCCCGAGACCCGCGAGGTCCTGAACGGCACCGGCATGACCATGAACTTCGTCCCCTATGAGGAGGCCGCCGGTATTGCCGCCTCCCAGCAGGAGATGCTGACTCAGGTCTGCGCCGATCTGGGCCTGGCCGGCTGATCAATCTGATCGCCTCTGACCGACCTTTTGAGGCACGCCCTGCCCCCCGTTGCTCCCGGCAGGGCGTGCCTTGCTTTCCCCGCGATTTTTTCTGATTGAGAGAAAGGAGCGTTCCCGTGAAAATCAAACGCGACCAAGTTACCGGGCTGGTGCTGATTATTCTGGGCATAGTGTTCGCCGTCCTCATCAGCCAGTTTAAAAAACCCTTCACCCCGGAATACCCCGGCCCCATGCTGCTGCCGGGCATCGGCGTGTTCGGCCTGATCGTCTGCGGCGCGGGCATCATGGTCAACGGCTTCCGCCAGAAATCCGAGGACAAGACCTTCGTCACCAAAGCGGGCTGGGTCCGCATGCTCATCACTTTCGCTATTCTGTGCGTTTACATCTTCGCCATGAAGTACCTGGGCTTCCTGATCGTCACTCCCTTTGTGCTCTTCGGCATCACCACCTATTTCTCCGCGGGCAGCGGGGTCAAGACCAAGCTGTGGGTGAACATCGTGTTCTCCGTGGCGGTATCCTTGTTCATCTGGTTTATGTATGTGAAATTGTTCAGTATGACCCTGCCGACGGGCATACTGTTTGAGTAAAGGAGGGGATCGCTGTGTTAGAACATCTGCCGTATATCCTTTCCCAGTTCATCGTCCCCATGAATCTGGTTCTGCTGATCGTGGGCACCTTCGTGGGCATCATCTTCGGCGCCATCCCCGGCCTGTCCGGCACCATGGCCGTCATGCTCTTCATGCCCCTGACCTATACCATGGACTCCGGCGCGGCCATCATCTTCCTGCTGGCCCTGTGGATCGGCGGCTGCTCCGGCGCGTTCATCGGCTCGGTGCTGCTGGGCATCCCCGGCTCCGCCTCTGCCGTGTCCACCTGCTGGGACGGCCATCCCATGGCCAAGAAGGGCCAGGCGGGCAAGGCCCTGGCCATCGGCATGACCGCCTCCTTCATGGGCACCTTCTTCAGCGCCCTGGTGGCCGGCCTGCTGGCCGAGGTGGTGGCCGACTTCGCCTTCGCCATGGGTCCCTGGGAGTACACCGCTTTGTGCCTGGTGGCCATGACCATGGTGCTGGCCATCTCCAAGGGCAACATGTTCAAGGGCCTGGCCTCCACCTGCATCGGCCTGATGCTGGCCAGCGTGGGCTACTCCCCCATCGACGCCGAGCCCCGCTTCGTGTTCGGCAACATGTACCTGATGAGCGGCCTGGGCATGATCGTGGTGCTCACCGGCATCTTCGCCGTCAGCCACATTGTGGTCACCTTCGGCAAGGGCTTCGACCCCACCCCCGAGGTGAGCCGCGAGGGCCTGAAGGGCTTCGGCCTGGGTCCCAAGGACATTTTGGAGGAGCTGCCCAACATCATCCGCTCCTTCCTCATCGGCCTGGGCATCGGCTTCCTGCCCGGCATGGGCTCCGGCCTTTCCAACCTGGTGGCCTATTCCTCCGCCAAGAACGCCTCCAAGCATCCTGAGGAGTACGGCCACGGCGCCGCGGGCGGCATCTGGGCCCCCGAGGTGGCCAACAACGCCTCCATCGGCGGCGCCATGATCCCCATGGCCGCCCTGGGCATTCCCGGCGACTCCACCACCGCCCTGCTCATCGGCGCGCTGACCATCCACGGCCTGGAGATGGGCCCCATGGTGTTCGCCAACAGCGGCAACGTGGTGTACCTGATGTTCTTCACCGTCATGGTGGTGGCTCTGGTGGTGCTGATCATGCAGAGCTTCGGCAAGCGCTGGTTCCCCTATATCCTCAAGGTGCCCAGCCACTACATGTACCCCGCCCTGCTCATCATCTGCCTGGCCAGCGCCTACGTGGACTCCGGCAGCCTGTATAAATGCGGCATGATGATGGTGTTCTGCGCCGTGGGCATCCTCATGGAGTTCGGCGGCCTGCCCGCCTCTCCGCTGATCCTGTCCTTCATCCTGGGCCCCATCATGGAGAAGAACATGCTGCGCGCCTTCCAGTACAGCGGCACCTGGACCAGCTTCTTCACCCGCCCCGTGTCCGGTGTGCTGATGGTCATCGCCATCATCTGCGTGTTCTCCCCGGTGCTCAAGGCCCTGCTGGGCAAGCTGAAGAAGACGCCCGCCGACAAAGCATAAACAGATTCCCCGACGCCGGCGCGGACTGTTAAGACGCCTGTCACAAAGCCGGGACCGCGCCGGCGGTCCCGGCTTTCTATGAGCGAAGGAGTTTTTATTATGACATCACGTGAATCTTACGAGGCCTACCTGTCCCGCCGGGAGGAGCTGGCCCGGGACCGCATGGCCCATTACTGGCTGAACCAGGAGAGCCGGTACGTCCATCCCTTCCAAATTTACGGCAACGTGTGGTATGTGGGCGACAGCTGGGTGTGCGTCCACCTGATCGACACCGGCGACGGCCTGCTGCTCATCGACTCGGGCAACTGCGGCGCCACCGCCATGTTGGTGAACGCCGTCTGGGAGGCGGGCTTCAACCCCGCCGATGTGAAGTGGATCGTCCACTCCCACGGCCACGTGGACCACATCGGCGGAGCCAATTTCTTCAAGCGGATGTACGGTACCAAGCTGTACCTGGGGGAGCCGGACGCCCGGATGTACCGGGAGCGGCCGGAGCTGTCCTTCATTCAGGACAGCCGAAACGACTGCGATATTCTGTTCACCCCTGATTATGAGATCAAAGAGGGCGATGTGCTCACCTTCGGCAATATCACCATGACCTTTTACCTGGTGCCCGGCCACACCGACGGCTGCATCGCCTGCTTCTTCGACGCGGACGGCCCAGAGGGGAAAAAGCGCTGCGGCTACTACGGCGGCTTTGGCTTCAATACGCTTCAGAAGGACTTCCTCATTGAGATCGGCGACCCGGAGTACCGTACTCGGACGGTCTACCTGAACTCCCTGGCCAAGGTGCGGGAGCAGAAGGTGGAGCTGTTTCTGGGCAACCACTGCGTGAACAACGACACCCTGGGCCGCCGGGAACGGCAGCTGGCCGACCCGGAGGGGCCCAATCCCTTCCTGGACGAGAAGCTGTGGGGCAGCTATCTGGACCAGAAGCGGGACGAGCTGCTGGCCTTTATGTCCGACCCGGCCAACAATTGATTATTAAAGGAGGAACGCGGTATGGACGAAGTGGCCGCCGCCGTTGAGGCGCTGGAGTCCCAAAGACGACGCACCCTGGGCGTAGTGGCGATCCATGTCGCCGTCTATGCCGCGGCGCTGCTGCTGTTTGTGTTCGGCAGGTGGACGCGGGCACTGGTGGTGCTGGCGGCGAACCTGGTCCTCTACTTTTTGATCGTGCGGCGGGTGCTGGGCTTCTATGCCCAGAGGGCCACCGCGGCCAACCTGCGCTTCGGCCTGTGCGCCGGGCTGGAGGATATGGCCTACCAGCCCAAGGACGGTATGACCCAGGCGGATTTGGAGCAGTGGGCCATGCTGCCCCTGGAAGGGGAGGGGAACGGTCTGCTGTGCCGCCACTATGTCACCGGCAGGGAGCGGGACATGGACCTGGCCTGCTGTGAGGTCACCTTCCACTACGCGGTGGACGCGGTCAAGCGCAGGGACCAGCAGCGCTTTTTGAGCGGCACGGTGCTCACCGCCCGCGGAAGAAGGGATGACCGGCGGGGGGACTGGCTGCTTCTGTCCCAGAGCCTGCTGGACGCGGGGGCGCGGGAGGCGTTTCTCCAATCCAACGGCTACCACGCCGCCCAAGGCGCGCCGGAGGGGTATGCGCTGTATGCCCACCGTCCGGACGCCCGGCTGCCGGACTACCTCACCCGCCGCGTCACCAAGCTGTGCGGGGAGATGAAGCGCCTGGGCGCCCTGCGTCTGACCCAGGATGGGGCGGCGGCCTACCTGGACCTGCGGTTCTACACCGGCTCCTCCTATCCCTCCACCCATCCCAGCGCCGTCCAGCTGCGGGAGAACACTCTGGCCGAGCGGGACGATCTATGGGACCTGTTTCGGTTCTGGTTCTCTGCCGAGGAGCGCTGAGAGCAATTTGGAATCATCATTGAATAAGGAGTGAACATTCATGTATAAGCCCTATGGTATTATCCCCCCCATCATCACGCCGTTCAACGGGGACGGCAGCGTCAACTATGACTCCCTGGCCCAGATGAGCAAGTACCTGCTGGACGGCGGCGTCCACGGCCTGTTCCCCTTCGGCACCACCGGCGAGTTCTACGCGGTGAACGACGACGAGTTCGTCAAGGCCCTGGAGACTGTCCGGGATGCGGCCAAGGGCCGCAAGGACCGCTATGGCAATCCGGTGCAGCTGCTGGCCGGGTGCAGCCACATCACCACCCGGGGCGTCATCCGCCTGGCCAAGCTGGTGGAGCAGGTGGGCGGCTACGACGCCATCTCCGTGCTCACCCCCATGTTCGTCAGCCAGACTCAGGATGAGCTGTATACATACTATCGCACCATCGCGGAAAACACCTCCCTGCCCGTCATCATGTACAACAACAAGCCCAAGACCAACGTGACCATCGCCCCCGCCACCGTGGCCAAGCTGGCCCACGACTGCCCCAACATCATCGGCGTGAAGGACTCCACCGGCGACATGACCAACTGCGAGGAGTACCTGCGCCTGACCATGGAGTACCGGGACCGCTTCAACGTGATGATGGGCCGGGACACCATGATTACCGCCGGACTGGTGTACGGCTGCTCCGGCGCGGTGGCAAGCTGCGCCAACGTAGCGCCTCGGCTGGTGGCGGACATCTATGACAAGTTCCGGGACGGCGACCTGGCCGGGTCTCTGGAGGCCCAGTACCGGCTGGCGCCTCTGCGCATCGCCACCGGCATGGGCACCTTCCCCGAGGTCATCAAGGAGGGCCTGGTCCTCCAGGGTATCCCCGTGGGCAAGTGCCTGGAGCCCATCCAGGAGCTTACGCCCGAGGAGAAGGATAAGCTGCGCCGGGTTCTGGCCGACATGGGTTTGATTTAAAAGGAGAGTGCTGAACATGATTCCCACCGTAGCGAAAATGGAAGTCTATCCCGTGGCCGGCCACGACTGCATGGAGCTGAACCTGTCCGGGGCCCACGCCCCCTATTTCACCCGCAACATCGTCATCCTCACCGACTCCAACGGCGTGGAGGGGGTGGGCGAGGTCCCCGGCGGCGAGAAGATCACCCAGGCCCTGGAGGACGTGAAGCACCTGGTGGTGGGCACCCGCATCGCCGACTACAAGCAGACGCTGAACAAGGTCCGGGCCTGGCTGAACGAGAACATCAAAGACGACGTGCGGGGCCTGCAGACCTTCGACCTGCGCACCGGCGTCCATGTGGTCACCGCCATTGAGGCCCCGCTGCTGGACCTGATGGGCAAATTCCTGGACGTGCCCGCGGCCGCGCTGATGGGCGACGGCATCCAGCGGGAGCGGGTGCGGTTCCTCAGCTATCTGTTCTACGTGGGCGACCGGAAAAAGACCGACCTGGAGTACGAGGAGGAGCCCGATTCCGACTGCGACTGGTACCGTCTGCGCCACGAGGAGGCCATGACCCCCGAGGCCATCGTGGCCTTGGCGAAGGCCACCCACGAGAAGTATGGCTTTGAGGACTTCAAGCTCAAGGGCGGCGTGTTCTCTCCCTGGGAGGAACTGAAGGCCGTCCAGGCCATCAAGGCCGCCTTCCCCGACGCCCGGGTGGACCTGGATCCCAACGGCGCCTGGAGCTTGAAGGAAGCGCTGGAGGTGGCCCCCGAGCTGAAGAAGGTGCTGGCCTACTGCGAGGACCCCTGCGGCGCCGAGGAGGGCTTCTCCGGCCGGGAGGTGATGGCCGAGTTCCGCAAGGCCACCATGATGCCCACCGCCACCAACATGATCAACACCGACTGGCGGCAGATGACCCACGCCATCGCCCTGCAGAGCGTGGATATCCCCCTGGCCGACCCCCATTTCTGGACCATGGAGGGTTCCGTCCGGGTGGGCCAGCTGTGCAACGACTTCGGCCTGATGTGGGGCTGCCACTCCAACAACCACTTCGACATCTCCCTGGCCATGGTGGTGCAGTGCGCCGCCGCCATCCCCGGCAAGATGAATGGCATCGACACCCACTGGATTTGGCAGGAGGGCCGGGAGCGGCTCACCAAGCAGCCCATGGAGATCGTGGGCGGCTGCATCGACCTGCCCCGTAAGGGCGGCCTGGGCGTCGAGGTGGACCGGGATCAGGTGATGAAGGCCCACCAGCTGTACATGGACAAGTGCTACGGCAAGGGCGCCCGCAACGACGCCGTGGGCATGCAGTACCTGATCCCCGGCTGGACCTTCGACAATAAGAAGCCCTGCATGGTGCGCTGAGCGCGGCCAGATCAGACGGGCCGGCGGATCGCCGCCGGCCCTTTTTTAAGGAGGAATCCCCATGGACTGTCCCGTGATTACCAAAATGCAGGTCATCCCGGTGGCCGGGTATGACAGCATGCTCATGACCCTTTCCGGGGCCCACGCCCCCTGTTTTACCCGCAATCTGGTCATCCTCACCGACAGCGCCGGCCACACCGGCATCGGCGAGATTCACGGCGGGGACTACACCTGCGACTGCCTGAACGCGGTGCGCCCCTTGGTGGAGGGCAGGCCGGTGTCCGAGTGCCGCCAGGTGCTCCAGACCATCCACAAGCTGTCCAAGCCCGGTGCAGGGGAGGGGGGCGACATCCAGACCCTGGACATCTCCAAGCTGAAGTTCGTGGTGAAGAGCGAGTGGGCCATCGAGTGCGCCATGCTGGACCTGCTGGGCCAGCACTTGGGCGTGCCCATGTGCCAGCTGATGGGCGAGGGTCAGCAGAGAAAAGAAGTGGAGGTTCTGGGCTACCTGTTCTACGTCTCCGACAAAAACAAGGTCCCCGCCGGGCAGATGCAGTACCTGGACGAGAGCGGCAGCTCCGATCCCTGGTTCCGCCTGCGCCGGGAGGAGATTCTCACCCCGGAGCGCGTTGTGGAGGAGGCCCAGGCCCTAGCGGATAAATACGGCTTCCAGAACTTCAAGCTGAAGGGCGGCGTGCTGGCGGGAGTGGAGGAGATGGAGGCCCTGCGGGCGCTGAAAAAGCGGTTCCCCGACGCCCGCATCAACATCGACCCCAACGGGGCCTGGAGTCTGGACGAGGCCATCGCGCTGTGTAAGGACATGCACGACGTCATCACCTACGTGGAAGACCCCTGCGGCCCCGAGGCGGGCTATTCCGGCCGGGAGATCATGCGGGAGTTCAAAAACGCCACCCAGTTCCAGGTGGCCACCAACATGATTGCCACCGACTGGCGGCAGTTCTACCACACGGTGAGCCTGAACGCCTGCGACATCATCCTGGCCGACCCCCACTTCTGGGGCTTCGACGGGGCGGTGCGCATGAGCCAGCTGCTGGACAGCTGGGGGCTGACCTGGGGCGTCCACTCCAACAACCACTTCGACGTCACGCTGGCCGCCTTTGCCCAGGTGGGCGCCGCCGCCGTGGGGGAGCCCGCGCCGCTGGACACCCACTGGATCTGGCAGGACGGCCAGAATCTGCTGGAGAACGCGCCCCGGATCGTGAACGGCAAGCTCCAGGTGCCGGAGGGCCCCGGCCTGGGCGTGCGCCTCAACATGGAGCGGGTGATGGAGGCCAACGCCCTCTACAACAAGCTGCCCAGCCACGACCGGGACGACGCCATGGCCATGCAGTACCTCATCCCCAACTGGAAATACGACCACAAAAAGCCCTGCCTGGTGAGATAAGACGGAAAAATACGGTATATCGCTTGACAGACGGGGCGGCGCTGATAAAATAAGCGTAGTACGGATCGAAATGGGCCGCAGAGCGGACCTTGGAGGCCGAGCGCGGAACGCTCCGCCCTGCGGCGGAGGAGAAAGGGTGAGACGATGAACAAAAAATTGCGGCAGGACGCCCAGCAGATCATATCCGCCAGCCTGAAGGCGGTTCTGCCCGACGAGGCGGTCCAGCGGGCGCTGAAGGAGTTCCGGCCCGGAGCGGGCAGGACTCTGCTGGTGGCCGCCGGCAAGGCGGGCTGGCAGATGGCCAAAGCGGCGGTGGACGCCCTGGGCCGTGTGGACGGCGGCGTGGTGGTCACCAAGTACGACCATGTGAAGGGGGACATCCCCGGCGTGGCCTGCTACGAGGCGGGCCATCCCGTCCCCGATGAGAACAGCTTTTCCGCCACTGAGAAGGCCCTGGAGCTGGTGAGCGGCCTGACGGCGGAAGACAGGGTGATTTTCCTGCTGTCCGGCGGCGGCAGCGCCCTGTTTGAAAAGCCCCTGATCCCCGGCGAAGAGCTCCAGGACGTGACGAAGCAGCTGCTGGCCTGCGGGGCGGACATCGTGGAGATGAACACCATCCGCAAGCGGCTGAGCGGGGTGAAGGGCGGGCGGTTCGCCCAGGCCTGCGCCCCCGCCAGGGTGTTCAGCATCGTGCTCAGCGATGTGCTGGGCGACCCGCTGGACATGATTGCCAGCGGCCCGGCCTATCCCGACGGCTCCACCTGTGAGCAGGCGCTGGCCATTGTGGAGAAGTACGGCTTGAAATTCAGCGCTCAGGCGCTGGAGCTGCTGACCCAGGAGACGCCCAAGGAGCTGGGCAATGTGACCACTCAGATCACCGGCAGCGTGCGGGAGCTGTGCGCCGCGGCGGCCAAGGAGTGCCGGGCGCTGGGCTATGAGCCGGTGTACCTCACCGACCAGTTGTCCTGCCAGGCGCGGGAGGCGGGGGCTTTCCTGGCCAATATCCTGCGCACCCACGCCGCCGACGGCAGGCCCCTGGCCTATATCGCCGGAGGCGAGACGGTGGTACACCTGACGGGCAAGGGCCTGGGCGGGCGCAATCAGGAGCTGGCCCTGGCGGCGGCCCCCGGCATCGCGGGGCTGAACGCGGCGGTGTTCTCCGTGGGCAGCGACGGCACCGACGGCCCCACCGACGCCGCGGGCGGCTGTGTGGACGGCGGCACCCTGGCCGAGCTGAAGGCCAAGGGGCTGGACGTGTTCGCGGTGCTGGCGGACAACGACGCCTACCACGCCCTGAAGGCGGTGGACGGCCTTGTGATGACCGGACCCACGGGCACCAATGTCAACGACGTGGCGGTGGCCTTGCTGCGCTGATCGAAGAAAAAGCAGAGAGAGCGGACACGGTTGTGTCCGCTCTCTTTTGCGTGGGGAAGGACGATTCCATCTTGCAAAATATACCACGGCTATTTATAATAAGAGAGACTACAAAAAGAGGAGCCACAGCCGTGAAGAAGAAACCTGCTGGTCTGTCCCCCAACCGGGCCATTGCCCTGGGCTTTTTGAGCATCATCCTGGCGGGGGCGCTGCTGCTGATGCTGCCCTTCGCCAACCGCACCGGACATGGGCTGTCCTTCCTGGACAGCCTGTTCACCGCCACCTCCGCCACCTGTGTCACGGGGCTGGTGGTGGCGGACACCTGGACCCAGTTCAACCTGCTGGGGCAGATCATCCTGCTGGTGCTCATCCAGGTGGGCGGGCTGGGGTATATGACGATGATGCTCCAGGCGTCGCTGTTCCTGGGCCGGAAGATCGGCCTGCGCCAGCGCTCGCTGATGATGGAGAGCGTCAGCGCCGAGCGCCTGAGCGACGTGCTCACCCTCCTGCGCTATATCCTGGGGGGCACCGCCGCCATCGAAGGGCTTGGGGCGGTGCTGTTGTCCATCCGCTTCATCCCGGAGCTGGGCGTGGCCCGGGGAATTTGGTACTCCATCTTCCACAGCATATCCGCTTTCTGCAACGCGGGCTTCGACCTGATGGGTTTCCGGGAGCCCTACAGCTCCCTGACCGCTTACGTGTTCGATCCGCTGGTGAACCTGACCGCCGTGGCGCTGATCCTGCTGGGCGGGCTGGGCTTTCTGGTGTGGCGGGACGTGTTGGAGCACGGGCTGCGCTTCCGGCACTACTGCCTGCACTCCAAGCTGATTTTGACGGCCAGCGCGGTCCTAACCCTGGGCGGCACCGCCCTGTTCTGGCTGGCGGAGCGGGACAACCTGCTGGCGGGGATGAGTCCGGGCCAGCAGGCCCTGGTGTCTCTGTTCCAGGCGGTGTCCCCCCGGACGGCGGGCTTTAACACCGTGGACCTGGCCAAGCTCACCAGCGGGGGCGGTCTGCTGACCATCGTGCTGATGTTCGTGGGCGCGGGGCCCGGCTCCACCGGCGGCGGCGTGAAGATCACCACCGTGGTGGTGTGCCTGCTGACCCTGTTCAGCTATATTCGGGGCAGGCACGAGGTGGGGGCCTTCAACCGCCGGCTGGACGAGGAGCAGATTCACCGCTCGGCGGCGGCGGTGACCCTCTATTTCACCCTGGCCATGGGCGGCGGCTTTTTGATTCTGACCACCCAGCCCTTCCCCCTCCAGGACGCCTTGTTCGAGGTGTTCTCCGCCATGAGCACCGTGGGGCTGTCCACCGGCATCACACGGGATTTATCCAGCCTCAACCGGGCGGTGCTCATCGTCATGATGTTCTGCGGGCGCATCGGCAGCCTGACCATGATGATGGCCCTGGCGGAGCGCAGAGCGCCCCGGATCAAGGACCCCATGGAGCGCATCTCCATCGGATAAGGGAAATTTCGGCGTTTTCCGTCCCCTGAGGTGGAAAAACAACATAATATATCGGAAAGGTGTGTAACGCGATGGCTGCGACATTTTTGGTGATCGGCCTGGGCCGGTTCGGCACCAGCCTGGCTTTGAAGCTGATGGACTCGGGCAGCGAGGTGATGGTGATCGACAGCGACGAGGAGGCGGTCAACCACATCGCCCCCCACGTCACCCAGGCCAAGATCGGCGACTGCATGGACGAGGAGGTGCTGCGCTCCCTGGACCCGTCCAGCTTTGATTTCTGCTTCGTGTGCATCAGCGACAACTTCCAGTCCTCTCTGGAGATCACCTCGCTGCTCAAGGAGCTGGGCGCGCCCATGGTGGTGTCCAAGGCGGACAAGGACCTCCACGCCCGGCTGCTGCTGAAGATCGGCGCGGACGAGGTGGTGTTTCCCGAGCGGGACATGGCCGCCCGCACCGCCATGCGATTCAGCGTCAACGGGGCGCTGGAATACATCGAGCTGGCCCCCGGCTATGCCATCTTCGAACTGGACGTGCCCGACCACTGGGCGGGCCAGACCCTCATCGACCTGGACATCCGCAAGCGGTGGAACGTGAATGTCATCGGCCGAAAGGAGGACGGCGCCATCCTGCCTATCGACGCCGGGTTCCACTTCAAGGCGGACACCCACATCCTGGTGGCGGGCAGGCCGGACGACGTGTCCAAGATGATGAAGTGAGGGACGGCAAACGCGAACTTGACGCCCTGCGCCCTGCCGTCCATCCGTTGGAGCGGCAGGGCGTTTTGCCGTAATATCACCCCAGGAAGGAGCTTTTTGACATGGAACTGACCGAGCAATTCATTCTCCTCCAGGCCCCCAACCCTGCGGCGGCGGAGAACGGGCGTAAGCTGTCGAAAAAGGGCAGCTTTTCCGCCCACCGCAGGGCCGCCGACGACACCCTGTACTGGGCCGAGTGCGCGGGCAGCGGGAAAAATCCCTATCGTGTGTCCATTGATTTTACGAACAGGGACACGCCCACCTGCCGCTGCTCCTGCCCCAGCAGACAGTTTCCCTGTAAGCACGCCCTGGGGCTGATGTTTGAGATTTTGGGCGCAAAGCCCTTTGAGACGGCGGACATCCCCCAGGACATTGCCGAGAAGCGGGCCAAGCAGGCGGCGCGGACAGCGAAAAAGGAGGCTGCCGCCGATGGGCCGGAAAAGCCCGCCGCGCCAAAAAAGCCCAATGCCGCCGCCCGGAAGAAAAAGCTGGCCAAGCAGCTGGAGGGCCTGGACATGGCGGAGAAAATGGTGGACGACCTGCTGACCTCCGGCCTGGGGACGCTGGCGGGAAGCTCCGCCCAGACCTTCGACAAGCTGGCCAAGGACCTGGGCGGCTGTTACCTCACCGGACCCCAGACGGCCTTCACCCGCATCGCCCTGACGGTGCGCAGGGTGCAGAAGGACCCGGCTCAGGCGGACGCGGCCTACGCCGAGGCCCTGCGGCTGCTGGTGGCCCTGCGCTCCACCATCAAGAAGGGGAGGGCGTTCCTGTCGGAAAGGCTGGAGGCGGGGAACTTCTCCGCCGAGGACTCCGCCCTGTTTGAAGCCCTGGGAGGTGTGTGGAAGCTGGAGGATTTGAAGGCCATCGGGTCGTTCAAGGAAAACGCCAGGCTGGTCCAGCTGTCTTTTGATGTGTCCTTTGACGAGGCGAAAAAGGAGTATGTGGAGCGGGGCTGGTGGATGGACGCGGACACCGGTGAGCTGTGGCAGACGCTGAACTTGCGGCCGGTGAAGGCGCTGAAATACGTGAAGGGGGACGACAGCCGGTTTGGGCTGCTGGAGGTCCCCGCCCTGTACATCTACCCCGGCGAGGGCGACCGCCGGGTGCGCTGGGACAGCGCGTCCGCCCGGTCCCTGACGGCCCAGGAGCAGGCTGCCCTGCCCGCCCTGGCCCAGCCTGATCTGGCGGCGGCGGTGAAGCTGGTGAAAGGGAAGATCAAGAACACCCTGGCGCCTAAATTCTTGGCGGTGCTGGCGCCCATCGGCAGACTGGGCAAAATCGGGGAGGAATTTGTGCTGGAGGACCCCAAAGAGGCCCGCATCCTTTTGCGCAGCCGCCCAGAGGACGGCGCGGACCACGCCTGTGTGGAGCGCCTGTCCATGCTGCCGAAGGAAATTCCGGCGGAAAGCGCCCTGTTTGGGCTGATGTTTTACGACGGGCGGGACAGGGCCCTGTGCCTCCACCCCTATAGCGTGGTGACGCGGTCGGAGATCATCCGGCTCCAGTATTGAGGAGGTGTTTTTGTGAACTTGCAGCCTCTTTATGACGTGAAGGAGCGGCTGGAATATGCCGCTATCGCGGGCGTATCTCTGCTGGGGGAGGACTTCCGGCTCCAGCGGGCGGTGGAGGGGTTGAAGCCCCTGGCCGCGGCCAGCCCAGTGTTCGCCAAGATAGACGCGGGGCTGACCAAGCTGCTGGCCGCGCCGCCGGAGCAGCGCCCAGGGCTGCTGCTGGACGTGTTGGCGCTGGTGGACGCGGTGGCCTACACCCAGGCGAAGACCGAGGTAGAAGGGGAGCTGGAACCCTTGCCCACCGGCGGCGGGCGGTATTACCCCATCTCCTATGGGCAGATTCAGCCCCTGCTCACCGCCTTGACCACCACCGGCGGCGGGCGGATGGAGACCATCAAGTCCGCCTGGGAGAACCACCCCGAATTTTTTGAGGATTACCGGGTGCTGCCTGCTGTGGTGGCGGGGCTGGGGGACAGCTACGGAGAAATCGCGGAGCTGAACGCCAAGCTGTTGCAAAGGCTGGGGCCCTCCGTTGTGCCAACGCTGAAAAAGGGCTTTGATCCCGCAGGGAAAAAGGAGATGGCCCGGCGGGTGGAGGTCGTCGCCGTCATTGAGGGGGAGAACGCCGCCCCCTGGCTGCGGGAGGTGCTGCCCCAGGCGAAAAAGGACGTGCGCGCCGCCGTCATCACCGCCCTGGGCGGGGACAGCGGGAACGCCGGCCTTCTTCTGGACCTGGCCAAGGCCGAGCGGGGCAAGAACCGGGAGGCCGCCCTGGCGGGGCTGGCCCTGCAAGACGGGGAGGCGGTACGGGATTTCTGGGAGGCGGAGCTGGAAAAAAACGGCGACAGCATCCGCTTCCTGGGGGATTCCCGGACGGATTGGGCCTCCGATCTGGTGGCCCGGAGGCTGTGGGACAGGATGGAGGAGATACTGGCGCGGAAAGAGTCCCTGAGCAATCCGGCGGTGATCGAGCTTCGCCAGTGGTTTTCCGCGACTTTGGGCAAATCCTCCCCCTCCATGCTGGATTTCTGGCGCTGGACAGACGCCAGGCTGGCGGACATCGACCATCTGCGGGGAGAAAAGGAACAGCGCATTGGGTTTGGCACCGAGCTGACGGCCCTGCTGCTGGAGAGCCTGTGTCTGGCGGGGCCGGGACCACTTTGCGCGCTGTGCCTGGAGCTGTGGGAAAAGCATCGGAACCAGACCCGCTATCTGTCTCACGCGGTGGTGGCGGCGCTGATGACCCGCTCGGCGGCGGAGGTGTACGATACCTTTTCTCCCTATGTGCTCACCATCAAGCCCCTGCTGGGCGGGGAGCAGAAAAAGGCGTTCCATAACGCCGTTCTCAAAGGACTGGGGCGGTTAACGCGGGACGAAACCACTGGAGTTTACCGGGTTGACGGCACCTGGCCCGCCGCCCAGCCCCTGGACGGACGGTGGGTGAAGCGGCTCACCCATGCCGTGTGGAAAACCACGGGGCAAAGAACGTCCACCGGCTACGGCGGGAATATCGAGGAGTATGACAAGATTCTGATGTGCCTGCTGGACCCCAGCGATGAGGAAAACCGCCGCCTCGTGGTCGCCCACCTGCGGGAACAGGTGGCGGCGGGCTGCTGTATGTACAACTATTGCCGCGATATTTTTCGGCTGGGGGGCGACCCTGTGGGCGTACTGGGCCCCGCGATGCAGAAGCACAGCAATACGATCTACCTGTCCCATGTGCTGGACCTGCTGGCACAGGCCCAGGAGCGCCTGCCGCCCGCCCAGGTGGTCCAGATGGCGAAGGAGCTGTTTGTGGTCAAGGCGTACCAGCCGGGGAACCAGGGCTTGGTCAGAAAGGCATACCCCCATATCATCGCGGCGTTGGAGGCGGGGAAAGCGGTGCCTTCCTTTGAAACGGTCCGGAATATGGGTTGAACTGGAGGAATGTGATATGGCAGACAAAAACGTACAGCGCCTCCCGGCGGAGGAGCTTTATCAAACCGAGCTGGATGCCCTCATCTCGGCGGAGACGGAAACCGTCCCCACCGGCTGGCGGATGTCCCCCCGGTCGGTGCTCACCTACCTCACCGGGAACACAAAGGTCAAGGGCGTGGAGATCACCCCCAAGTATATGGGCAACAAGCGGCTGGTGGAGATCGCCATCGCCACCCTGGTGACGGACCGGGCGTTGCTGCTCATCGGCGAGCCGGGCACGGCAAAATCCTGGCTGTCCGAACACCTGGCCGCCGCCGTCAATGGGGACTCCACCAAGGTGGTCCAGGGCACGGCGGGCACCACCGAGGAGCACATCCGCTACTCCTGGAACTACGCCATGCTCATCGCCAAGGGACCCTGTCCCCAGGCCATGGTGAAAAGCCCGGTCTACCGGGCCATGGAGACAGGTTCCATCGCCCGGGTGGAGGAGATTTCCCGCTGTGCCAGCGAGGTGCAGGACGCGCTCATCTCCATCCTGTCGGAAAAGCGGCTCAGCGTGCCCGAGCTGGGGCTGGAAGTGCCCGCCGCCAAGGGCTTTTCCGTCATCGCCACCGCCAACACCAGGGACAAGGGCGTCAACGACATGTCGGCGGCCCTGAAGCGGCGGTTCAACATCGTGGTGCTGCCCACCCCCGCCGATATGGCGACAGAAATGGATATCGTGCGCACCCGGGTGGCCCAGCTGTCCAGCGGCCTGGACCTGAACGCCCGCCAGCCTGACGAGGACACGGTGGAGAAGGTGGTCACCATTTTCCGGGAGCTGCGCTCCGGCGCCACCCTGGACGGCAAGCAGAAACTGAAAACCACCTCCGGCGTGCTGTCCACCGCCGAGGCCATCTCCCTGCTGGCCAACTCCATGGCCCTGGCCGGGAGCTTCGGAGACGGGCGCATCTCAGATGGGGACCTGGCCGCCGCCCTCCAGGGGGCGGTGGTGAAGGACGAGGACAGCGACAAGGTGACCTGGAAGGAGTACCTGGAAAACGTGATGAAGAAGCGGGGCCATGAGTGGCTCCCACTGTACCGCGCCTGCCGGGAGCTGAACGGGTGATGGGCCATCCGGTACTGTTCGGTGTGCGCCACCTGTCCCCGGCGGCGGCGTACCACCTGCGGGGTGCGCTGGACGCGGCCAGGCCGGAGCTGGTGCTGGTGGAAGGCCCCAGCGACCTCAGCGGTCAGATCAAGTGGCTGTGCCACCCGGACACCCAGTTTCCCGCCGCCATCCTGGCCTATACCAAGGAACCGCCGGTGAGGACCATTTTGTGGCCCTTTGCCCGCTACTCCCCGGAGACACAGGCCATTTTGTGGGCCCATGAGCACGGGGTGGAGTGCCGGTTCATGGATCTGCCGTCGTCGGTGTTCCTGGCGCTGAAGCCCTGGTTTGAGCCGGTCCGGGGGGAGAGCGGGGAGAACGAGGAGGCCGGGACAGAGGAGGCGGAGGGACCCGCCACCACCGAGAGCGTCTACAAGCGGCTGGAGACGCTGACCGGCGAGGACCACGACACCTTCTGGGAGCGCACCTTCGAGCAGTTGGAGGGGGAGGACTTCCAGGCGGTGAACAACACCTTCGGGCGGCAGCTGCGCGCCGCGTCCGTGGACAGCCGCCGGGACATGGCGGAGACGGTGGTGCGGGAGGCGTACATGAAGCGGGTGATGGCCCAGGCCGTAGCCTCGGGCATTCCCCCGGAAAAGATCTTCTGCGTGTGTGGCTCCTTCCACGTGGCAGGGCTGGAGGAAAACACGCCCATGACCGATCAGGAGGAAAAGGCCCTGCCTCGCGCGGACTGCTGCGCGACCCTGATGCCCTATTCCTATTACCGCCTGTCCTCCCGCTCCGGCTACGGCGCGGGCAACAAGGCCCCCGCCTACTTTGAGCTGCTGTGGGAGGCCCTCAACGGGGGCGGGCCGGGAGAGACGGCGTACCGCTACCTCACCCATCTCGCCGCCGCCCACCGGAAGGCGGGCAACCTGGTGTCCTCCGCTGAGGTCATCGAGGCGGTGCGGCTGGCCGACGCCCTGGCGGCCATGCGGGGGAGCAAATATCCCACCCTGTCCGACCTGCGGGACGCCAGCGTCACCACCATGGGCCACGGGAACTTCTCTGAGCTGGCGGTCGCGGCAGCGGATACGGAAATCGGCACAAAAATCGGCTTTCTCCCGGAGGGGGTGGCCCGGACCTCGGTGCAGGAGGACTTTTACCGCCAGCTCAAGGAGCTGCGGTTGGAGAAATTCCGCGCCGCCGAACTCCAGCGGCTGGATTTGGATTTGCGGGAAAAGCTGAACGTGAAGTCGGAGAACGCCGCCCTGGGCGATTTGCGCCGGTCCTTCTTCCTTCACCGCCTGCGGGTGCTGGGGGTGCACTTCGCCCATCTGCTCCCCTCCCGGCAGGAGGGGGCCAACTGGGGGGAATACTGGGAGCTGCGCTGGACCCCGGAGGCGGAGATTGAGGTGGCGGAGTCCGCCCTCATGGGGGACACCGTGGAGGGGGCCGCTGCCTTTGCTCTCAAGGAGCGGGCGGACGGCAGCGCCTCCATCGCTGAGGCCGCCGCCATTTTCCAGGACGCCTTTTTGTGCGGCATGCCCGCCGCGGCCGCCCACGCCCTGTCCGTGCTGCAGGGGCTGAGCGTGGACGCCGCCGCTATCTCGGAGGTGGCGGAGACGACCGCTCGGCTCAGTCTGGTGGTGCGCTACGGCGATCTGCGGCGGTTTGACCCGGCGCCGGTGGTGCCGCTCATCAAGCAGCTCTATCTGCGCTCGTGCCTGACTCTGGCGGGGGCCTGTGCCTGCGACGCCAAGGCCGCCCCGGCGGTGACCCAGGCCATGGACCAGCTCAACACCCTCCAGCTCAGCCACGATTTTCTGGAGGAGGGGCGCTGGCTGGATCTGCTGGCGGACATCTCCGATCGGGACGATTTGAACACCCGGTGCTCCGGCTTCGCCATGGCCATCCTGCTGGAGCGGGGCCGCGCGGACGAAGGGCTGCTGTCCCGGGAGGTGGCCCGGCGGCTGTCCCCCGGCGTACCCGCCGATTTGGGGGCGGGGTGGTTCGAGGGGCTGGCGGGGAAAAACCGCTACGCCCTCATCGCCCGGCTGTCCCTGTGGCGGCAGCTGGACGACTACCTCAGCGGCCTGGACGACGAGAGCTTCCGCCGGGCGCTGGTGTTCCTGCGCCGGGCCTTCGCCGACTTCTCGCCGTCGGAAAAGAACGATATTGCCGAGAATTTGGGCGAGATCTGGGGCGTAAACGCCCAGCAGGCGGCGGAGGTGCTGATGAACGACGTCACCGAGGCGGAGCAGGCGGTGCTGGACAGCCTGGAGGAGTTTGACTTTGACGACATTTAAGGGCATTCTTTTCTTTTTGAAAAAAGAAAAGAATCAAAAGAAAAACTTTTATACGCGAAACTGCGTTTCGCGCCGTTTTGGTTGGCTGCCGGGCGGAAACGTTTCAGAAACTCACCACGTTTGTGGCGGCCTAAAAGTTCTTTTTGATTCTTTTTCTTTCAAGAAAAAGAATGAACAACCTCAGACTGGAGGTATCTTATGGCACAGGCAACACAGTTTTCCCGCTGGCGGCTGATCTTGGGCGCGGAGACGGAGGACTCCTTTCAAGCCATGGGGGGCGGCGGGCTGTCCCAGGAGGAGCTGCTGATGGACGGCGCCCTGGGGGCCATCTACGGCGGGCCGGGGGAGAGCTTCGGCGGCGGGCCTGGCCCCGGCGGCGGGGCGGGGAAGGGGCCGCCCTCCCCGGTGATCTCCAAATGGCTGGGGGACCTGCGCACCCTGTTCGACCCGGAGATGGTGGCGGTGGTGCAAAACGATGCCATCGAGCGCAAGGGCCTCAAGCAGCTGCTGCTGGAGCCCGAGCTGCTGGAGGGGCTGGAGCCCGATTTGAACCTGGCCTCCACCCTGCTGATGCTCAAGGACCAGATCCCCAAAAAGTCCAAGGAGTCCGCCCGGAGGTTCATCCGCAAAATCGTGGACGAGCTGAACAAGCTGCTGGAGAACGACGTGCGCCGGGCGGTGACGGCGGCGCTGAACCGCCGGGCCCACTCCCCGCTGCCATCCGCCTCCGCCATCGACTTTCCCTATACTATCCGACGAAATCTGAAAAATTATGACCCGCAGTTGAAAACCGTCATCCCCGAGCGGGTGTGGTTCTTCGACCGCTCCAGCAGGATTAACCGCTGGCACATCATCCTGGACATCGACCAGAGCGGCTCCATGGGGCAGTCCATCCTCTACTCCTCGGTGATGGCCTGCGTGCTGGCCTCCATGTCCGCCGTCAAGACCAGCGTGGTGGCCTTCGACACCCAGATCATGGACCTCACCCCTTTGTGCGCCGACCCGGTGGACCTGCTCTTCGGCTTCCAGATGGGGGGCGGCACCGACATCGCCAAGTCCATCGCCTACTGCCAGGGGCTCGTCGAGGCCCCGGCCAAGACCCTGTTCTTCCTCATCTCCGATTTGTGCGAGGGGGGCAACCGGGCGGCCCTGCTGCGCCGGGTGGAGGAGCTGAAAAGCTCCGGGGTGACGGTGGTGGTGCTGCTGGCCATCGCGGACGGGGGCAAGCCCTTCTACGACCCTGAGACCGCCCGGCGCATCGCCGCCCTGGACGTGCCCTGCTTCGCCTGCGCGCCGGAGCGCCTGCCCGAGCTGCTGGAGCGGTGCCTGAAGGGGCAGAGCCTGGAAGGGCTGGTAAAGGGGGAGAGCAAATGAATGCAGAGCGAAACGGCGGAATGGACCATCTGAGCAGGAAAATTCTCTATCATTACACCGATTTTCAGGCCCTGGACGGCATTCTGCGCTGCGCCGAGCTACGGGTAAACAACGTGCTGCGCATGAACGATTCGGCGGAAATGAAACACTTTATGACCCGGCTGGGCGCCGCCATCGTGGACCGGCTGGAGCGGGAGGGCGGCGTGGAGCAGGCCCGGCAGGTCCGGACCCTGTTCCGGGAGGAGCTGAAAAAGGAGTACTCCGCTTTTGCCGCCTGCTTCTCCTTCCACCGGGACGACGCGGCCCAGTGGGAGCGGTACGGCAACCGGGGGCGGGGGGTGTGCATCGCCCTGCGGCGGGAGTATCTGCAAAGGCTCGCCCGGGGGGCGCTGTCCCTCCAGCTGGTTTTTTACCGGGACAATATGGCGGACCATCCCATGGTGGAGCGGTTCTGCGCCCTGGCGCGGAGCGCGGCCGCGCTGTCCCCGGAGGAGCCGGAGGTGAAGGAGGCCATGCGGGAGGCCTGGGCCTGCTCGGTGTCCTATAAGCACCCATCCTTCGCGTCGGAGTACGAGATGCGCCTGGTGGTGTCCCCCTTTGAGAAGGAGGAATTTGATGTGCGGCCCCGCTACCATGTCACCAGAGAACGGATCAAGAAATACTATCCCTTGGACTTGAAGTCCATGTGCCGGGAGATCGGCATCGGGCTGGAGGATCTGGTGGCGGAGATCATCATCGGGCCGGATTCCACCCAGTCCCTGTCCATCTTCCAGGACTATCTCCGGGACAATGGGCTCCGCGCCCTGGTGGACCGGGTGTCTTTATCGGAATGTCCGCTGCGCGGGCTTTCTACTTAGTGAAAAGGAGCGGAAAATCGTGAAGAGAAGACTGCTGTCCCTTGTACCGGCCCTGGCTCTATGCCTGGGACTCACCGTCCCGGCCACCGGGCCAATATTCTGAACGGCCGGATCGGCGTGGGTTTCGTGTACACGGGCAGCAGCTACCGCGTCTATTGGACCCAGATGTTTGCGGACTAAAGGCTCAAAAGGCCCCGGAGGGCGGCTCCGGGGCCTTTTTGCGCACATTTCCCAGCCTTTACCCTTGACGGAGAGGCGAGAAGGAAATACAATAGAGGACATAGTATAGTCAAAGCACTTGAAAATCGGCGTCCGATTTTCAAGGCGGACAAGGTCCGCCGGGCCACAAAATGGGCTGTGCTTTGCTGATAAGGTCCAACGCAGACTGCAAAAGAACCTTTCGGTTCGTTTGCGGTGCGATGGCTATAAAGAGAAATGAAGTGGTCAACCGATGATCGTCCTGGACCTGGAGTGGAACCGCGGCTACGACAAGAAGCCGCTGAACGAGATCCTTCAAATCGGCGCGGTGCGTGTCGAGCGGCCGGGCGGGCCCATTGTGGATGTGTTCAACGCCTGCATTCGGCCCACCGTCCACAAAAAGTTTGACCTTGGCGCGAGAAAGCTGCCGGATCTGAGCATGTTCAAAAACTCCCGCACCAGATTCCCTGCGGCGGCGGAGGCGTTTCGCGCCTGGTGCGGAGAGGACCGGGTCTTTGCGGGCTGGGGGGGCGGCGATGTGGAGGCGCTGAACGAGAACTGCAAATACTGGGGCCTGCCGCCCTTTGAGGCGGAGCGTTTTTTTGACTTCCAGCTGGCGTTTGCCCACGCGGTGGGAACCGGGCAGCAGATTGCCCTGTGGCGGGCGGCGGAGTACTGCGGTCTGCCCGACGTGTTTGACTACCACAGCGCGGTAAACGACGCTATGTACACCGCCGTCCTGGGGGGCTGGCTGACCCAGGAGGACCTGGACTGGCGGCCTGAGCCCGCTCCGCCCAGACGGCACAGGGCGGCTTTGCGGCTGTCTAAGCTTTCCTTTCCACGGCAGGACCGGCAGAAGGTAGGGCCTGTCCCCACCCCGGAGGAGGCGCTGGACGCCCGGAGCAGCAGGACGCTGGCCTGTCCCGTGTGCGGCCGCCGGCTGGGGGTGGCCCGGTGGCATTTCGTCGTGCCTAAGGCGGGCGTCCCTCAGCAGTTTTACGGGGTGTTCACCTGTCCGGAGCACGGGCGGTTTCTGTGCCGCATGACGCTGACCCGGCGGAGGGATGGGCAGTGGCAGGGACGGCGGTCTGTTCCGTCCATCACGCCGGGGCTGGCCCAGGAGTACGCTGCGGCGCTGGACGGCGGCGTCCACGTCTGTAAGAGCAGGGGACACAGGCGCAAGAGAAGACCCGCCTGCCTTGAACGGGGGACGGGGGAGGGTTGATCCCGGATAGAAATTGATTTCATAATTCTCCGCTGAATAAGAAAGAATTGTGGGAGGGACTATGGACGACGAAAAAAGAGGGAGTTCTGTTCCAGGCCCGGAGCCGGACAGTGGCGGCCTGCCAGAAGAATGCGCATTCCCAAACTGCCTGCGCCGTCGGGACGGCATTGGTTGGGGCTGGATTGCGACATGCTGAGGCAGTGGGGCACTGCCGAGGCGCCCCCCTGGGGGAAAATATGTGTTGGAGGGCTTGCATATTCCCGCCTATGGGTGTTATGATATGGAACAGGAAAGAAGCTGGAAAAGCGCCGAGGCAGAGTCCGCGGACGCAGAAGAGGTGTGAACGGGCAGGGACGCCTGCCGATAAAATTAACTCAACTTAAGAAGAAAGGATCGATCATCATGAAGCAGTTTACCTACACCATCACCGATCCCGTTGGCATCCACGCCCGCCCTGCCGGCCTGCTTGTCAAGGCCATCAAGGCGCTGGACAGCACCATTACCATCGCCAAGGCCGACGGCAAGTCCGCTGTGGGGACCAAGCTGATGGCGCTTATGGGCCTGGGCATTAAGCAGGGCGAGACCGTCACCGTCACCGTGGAGGGCGGCAATGAGGACGCAAACGCCGCTAACTTGGAGCAGTTTTTTAAGGATAACCTGTAAGCGGCACAAAAAGTGGGAGGCTCCGGCGCTGCCGGGGCCTCCTTTTGTGCCGGGTCAGCTTTTTGGCCTGGGCTTGAAAAGGAAGGCCACCAGCACGCCCAGGAAGATGGCGGCGGCGATGCCCCCGGCGGTGCTGGTGACGCCGCCGGTGAGGGCGCCCAGCAGGCCCTTTTCCGCCACCGCCTCCTTGACGCCCTTGGCCAGACTGTAACCAAAGCCGGTGAGAGGGACCGTGGCGCCCGCTCCGGCCCACTCGGCCAGGGGCTCATACACCCCGACGGCCCCCAGCACCACGCCGGACACCACGTAGGTCACCAGGATGCGGGCGGGAGTGAGCTTGGTCTTGTCGATGAGCAGCTGGCCGATGACGCAGAACAGGCCGCCCACCACAAAGGCTTTCAAATAGTCCATCATTTGCCTCCTTCCAGCGCGATGGCGTGGCAGATACCGGGGATGGATTCCCCCTGCATGGTGGCGGTGGGGGAGTGGAGCGCCCCAGTGGGGCAAAACAGGATGCGCTTCCACCGCCCTGCCAGCAGTCCCGGCAGCAGATAGCCGCACAGTACCGACGCGGAGCACCCGCACCCCGACGCCCCGGCGTGGACGTCCTGCTCCTCCCGGTCGAAGAGCAGCAGGCCGCAGTCGTTGTAGTTGGCCAGCTCCACGCCGTCCTGGGCGAAGAAGTCGCACACGATCTCGTGGCCCAGCTTGCCCAGGTCCCCGGTGACGATGAGGTCGTAGTAGTCCGGGCTGAGGGCGGTGTCCTCAAAGTGGGCCTTCAAGGTCGAATAGGCCGCAGGCGCCATGGCCGCCCCCATGTTGTTGGCGTCCTTGATGCCCTTGTCTA
The DNA here is from genome assembly GCA_949948775.1 of uncultured Oscillospiraceae bacterium. Taxonomy (GTDB): domain Bacteria; phylum Bacillota; class Clostridia; order Oscillospirales; family Oscillospiraceae; genus Enterenecus. The sequence continues at coordinate 18,527 of CATLHC010000012.1, read as the reverse complement.
CCACCTTGCCCACGGTGACCCGGGTCGCTCGGGGGCCGGGACGCACATCGTTGGTGACGATGACCGCCCCGGCGGCGGTGGCGGTCCACTGGGCGGTGGGGGTGCGCTGGCTGCCGTATTCCAGGGGGGTGCGGTACTGCCGCTCCGCCGAACAGAAGTGGGAGGAGGTGACGGCGGCGGCGTACTTCCCGTACCCGCCGCTGAGCAGCAGCGTGGCCAGAGCCAGGCTTTCTCCCATGGTGGAGCAGGCACCGTACAGCCCGAAGAAAGGGAGAGCGGCCGACCGGGCGGCGTAGCCCGAGCCGATGCACTGGTTGAGCAGGTCTCCGGCCAGCAGCAGGTCCAGGTCCGGGCTGTGGAGTCCCGCCCGTTTCAGCGCCGCGTCCAGGGCCAGCTGTTGCATGGCGGATTCGGACTGCTCCCAGGTCTTGGCCCCGAAGGTGTCGTCGTCACAGGTGTGGTCAAAGTGCCGCCCCAGGGGGCCCTGGCTCTCCTTTTTGCCGGCGGCGGAGCCGTGGCCGATGATGACAGGGGGCGACCCGGGCTGGAAGGTCTGCCGCCCCAGCTTTTTGTTTTCCATGGATGTGACTCCTTTCGCGCGCCGTTTCCCACTCCAGTGGGAGAGGAGGGCGCACACGCGTTCGGCGTGGTTTACAGGTAGTTTGCGCAATAGGAGCCAATTCATGCGCTGGGAAAGATTTGACAATAAAAGCGGCTTTGTCACTGGAAAAATGGGTAGGATAGTGGTATAATACCCTCCGGAAAATTTTTGGGAGGAATTGGCCATGCCCGAAGAGACACGTACCATAGGATATATCTGCCCCGTGTGCGGCCAGGCGGTGATCGCATCCCGCACCGCCTTTCAGCTTGCCGCCGGGGACAGTACGCTGCCGTGCCCCTGCGGCAAGTCGGAGCTGGGCTTTCACCAGTTGGGGGACCGCTGTGAGGTGACGGCGCCCTGTCTGTTCTGCGCCAAGGACCACCGGGCGGTGTGCGGAAACGACGCCCTGCTCCGCAAAAGCCTGCTGGCGCTCAGCTGCCCCGCGTCGGGATTGGGCACATGCTATATCGGCGAGGAGGGCCAGGTGTTCCGTGCCATGGAAAAGCTGGAGGCGGCGGTGGATAAGCTGCGGCTGGACGAACAGGCGGACCAACGGGGGGCGTTCCTCGATGAGACGGTGATGGCCGAGGTGCTGGGCGAGCTGAAGGACATCGCCGCCCGGGGCGGGGTGCGCTGCGCCTGCGGCTCAGCGGATTACGGAGTGAAGGTGGGCTATTCCTCGGTGGACCTGACGTGTGCCCGCTGTGGGGCGACCCTGCGCCTGAGCGCCGCTACACCCGACGACTTGGACGATCTGTGCGTCAGGGACACTCTCATCATCCCTGGAAGGAAGGAATCAACGCTTTGAGCACATTTTACGAGATGGAATTCCGGGTGGACTCCCGGGATGTGGACCTGTTCAACCAGTGCCGCCCGTCGGCGGTGCTGGGGTATCTCCAGGAGGCAGCCACCCAGGCGGCGCTGCAGCTGGGAGTGTCCGGGCCGCAAATTCTGAAAAAATACAACTGCCTGTGGATGGTCACCCGAAACTGGGTGGAGCTGGACGCCCCCCTGCGCTGGAACGACCTCATCACCGTGAGAACCTGGCACCGGGGAGCCTCCGGGGCGTCCTCCTACCGGGATTTCGATCTGTTCCGGGGCGGAAAGCCCATCGGCCAGGGCGTCTCGGTGTGGGTAATGGTGGACGCGCAGGAGCGCAAGCTGTTCCGCATGAAAAACCTGGCGGAGTTCCAGGGCACCGACGGGGGCGAGCTGTGCAAGAGCATAAAACTCCGCCGTCCGGCCATGCCGGAGACCTTTGACAGCCGGGTCCGGCGGGACCTGCGTTACTCCGACACCGACATCAACGGCCACGTGAACAACATCCACTACGCCGATTTCGCCTGCGACAGCCTCCACCTGGAGCGGCTGGGCCGGGAGAAGTTTGTGCGCCGCTTTCAAATCGGCTATGTCAGCGAGTGTCAGGCGGGCGAGACCATTTTTGTGGACACCGCCGCCCGCGGGGACGAGCTGTTCGCCCGGGGCGAGGGGGAGAAGGGAGACGAGCGGTTTGATTTCACGCTGGCGCTGGCCGACCTGCCTGTACGGGGACAGGATAAATGAGAAATTGTCGCCGCCGGTGCTAAAATGAAAGAAAACGCCGGGGAAAAAGATAGACTCCCAGCAGGACGGAAAAGCGTCCGGAAAGGGAGTCGGGAAATGAGAGAAGAAGTATAAGAATGTGTTTTTTTGGTCCGCCAGGTGTGGACAAAAGATTCCCCTGCCGCCCGGCAGGGGAATCTTTTGCCTTATTCCTCCCAGTTGTGCCAGATGTTCTGTACGTCGTCGTTGTCTTCCATGGTGTCGATGAGCTTCTCCATGTTCTTGATGTCCCCCTCGTCGGACAGGGCGACGTAGTTCTGGGGCACCATCTCCACCTTAGCGGAGGCGAACACGTAACCCTTCTCCTCCATGGCGGCCAGCACCGCGCCGAAATCGTCCGGGGCGGTATAGACGGTGAAGCAGTCCTCGTCGGCCTCGAAGTCCGCCGCGCCGCAGTCCAGGGCGTCCATCATGGCGGTCTCCTCGTCCAGATCCTCCCGCTCAATGACCAGCACGCCCTTCTGGTCGAAGGACCAGGACACGCAGCCGGTGGCGCCCAGGTTGCCGCCGAACTTGTCGAAGTAGTGGCGCACGTCGGAGGCGGTGCGGTTGCGGTTGTCGGTGAGGGTCTCCACGATGACGGCCACGCCGCCGGGGCCGTAGCCCTCGTAGGTGATGGCCTCGTAGTCGTTGGCGTTGCCGGAGCCCACCGCTTTTTCAATGGTGCGCTTGATGTTGTCGTTGGGCATGTTGGCCGCCCGGGCCTTGGCGATGACGGTGGCCAGGCGGGAGTTGTTGTTGGGGTCGCCGGAGCCGCCGGTCTTGACGGCCACGATGATCTCCCGGGCGATCTTGGTGAACGCCGCGGAGCGCTTGGCGTCCGCCGCGCCCTTGGTCTTTTGGATGTTATGCCACTTGGAATGTCCTGACATGGAAATCGTTCCCTTCTTGTGAGGTGTAAGCCGGATAGGCAGAAAATTCACCCATCAATATAGCATACTTCGGCTCACTTTTCAACCCCTGAAGCGGAAATCATATCCCCGGTGAGGTTCAAAATTGAAAGAGGAGCCATCGGCCCATGCCGAAGGCTCCTCTTATTTTCACCGATAGTTACCGGGCGGAAACCTGGCAGGTCTTGCCCCAAACGTCAGCGAGCCAAAAGTTCTTTTTCGGTTCCTTTTTCTTACAAGAAAAAGGAACTCAGGGCTTCCCCAGCAGGGCGAACATGTTCTTTTTGTACGCCTCCACGCCGGGCTGGTTGAAGGGGTTGACCCCCAGCACATGCCCGCTGATGCCGCAGGACAGCTCGAAGAAGTAGAACAGCTCACCCAGGGCGTGGACGTCCATCTTGTCCATGCGCAGCACGATGGAGGGGGCGTCGCCGTCCTTGTGGGCGGCCAGGGTTCCCTGGAAGGCCATCTCCCGGACGAAGCTCAGGGGCTTGCCCGCCAGGTAGTTCAGGTTGTCCCCGTTGTCGTCGCTGTAGGGGATGGCGATGTCGCAGCCGGTGTTGTCCACGTAGATCACCGTCTCGAACAGGTGCCGCTCGCCGTCCTGGATATACTGGCCCAGGGAGTGCAGGTCGGTGGTGAACTGGGCGGAGGCAGGGAAGAGGCCCTTGCCGTCCTTGCCCTCGGACTCGCCGAACAGCTGCTTGAGCCACTCGCCCACGAAGGAGTAGGAAGGCTCATAGGAGCAGAACAGCTCGATCTTCTTGCCCTGACGGTAGAGCAGGTTCCGGGCGGCCACGTACTGCCACACGGGATTGGACATGTCCCGCTTGTCAAAGGCGTTCATCGCGTCCCGGGCGCCGGCCATCAGCGCGTCGATATCCACACCGGCGGCGGCGATGGGCAGCAGGCCCACGGCGGACAGCACGGAGAACCGGCCGCCCACGTCATCGGGCACCACGAAGGTCTCCCAGCCGTTGGAGTCGGCCAGGGTCTTGAGGGCGCCCCGGGCCTTGTCGGTGGTGGCGTAGATGCGCTTGTCCGCGTCCTTGCCGTACTGCTTCACCAGCAGGTCCCGGAACACGCGGAAGGCCACGGCGGGCTCGGTGGTGCCGCCGGACTTGGAGATGACGTTGATGGACCAGCTGCGGTCATCCAGCTTGCGGATCACGCTGTCCAGCTCGTTGGGGCTGAGGGAGCAGCCCACGAAGCAGATCTCCGGCCCGTCGGAGGGGAACACCTCCAGGGCGGCGCGGGCGCCCAGGTAGGACCCGCCGATGCCGATCACCACCAGCACCTGGGAGTCGGAGCGAATCTTGGCGGCGGCCTTCTGAATGCGGGCGAACTCATCCTTGTCGTAGTTTTCGGGCAGGCGCACCCAGCCCACAAAGTCGGAGCCGAGGGCGGCGGGGTCATAGAGCTTGGCGTGGGCGGCCTCCACCTCGGAGGCCATGGCGCTGATCTGGTCCTGGGAGACCACACCTTCCAGGTTGGACAAGTCAAGCTTGAGCATGTTGGATCACTCCTTATTGATTTCCTGTTATTCAGCCCCATATCGGGGAAAACACGTTATTCCGCGAAGAACAGGGCCGCGCCGCCAAAGATGCCGGCGTTATTACCCAGCTGAGCCAGAGCGAAGCGGGCCCCGGCGCAGCCGGAGAAGGCGTAGGCACGGAACGCGGCCTCCACCGGGTCCAGCAGGGCGCTGCCCGCAGCGGACACGCCGCCCCCCAGCAGGATGACCTCCGGGTTGACCACGCAGCTGATGGCGGCAGCGGCGTAGCCCAGGGAGGCGGAGGCCTCCGCCACCACTGTTAGGGCGTTTTTGTCCCCGGCGGCGGCAGCGTCATATACGTCCTTGGCGGTGACCTTGTCCATCTCCTTAAAGGGGGAGAACTGCTTTGCCGCCCGGATGATGCCGGAGGCGGAAGCGGTGACCTCCAGACAGCCCTTCTTGCCGCAGCCGCACTGCCAGTCGGTGTGGAAGGGGACGGACATATGGCCCACCTCGCCGCCCGCGCCGGTGGCTCCGGCGATAATGCGGCCGTCGCAGATAATGCCGCCGCCGATCCCGGTGCCTACGGTGAGCATCACCAAGTTGCGGCAGCCCTTGCCCGCGCCCTGCCATGCCTCGCCCAAGGCGGCCAGATTGGCGTCATTGGCCACCCGGACGGGGACGCCGGACCGGGTGGAGAGCTCCTGGGCCATATTCACGTTTTCCCAGCCCAGATTGGCGCACTTGTCCACGGTGGATTGCTCCGTCACCGGGCCGGGAACGCCCACGCCCGCGCCTACGCACTGATACTCGTCGGCCACGTCGCGCATGCTGTGGAAATCCGCCATCACCTGGCGCATATGGTCGGCGATATCGTCAAGCGTGGCCCCGCAGTCCCGGAAGGATGGAAATTCCCGTTTGTCCAGCAGCTCCCCCTCCTGGCTGACCAGACCCAGTTTGACGGTGGTGCCGCCGATGTCCACGCCAAAGCACACCTGTTTCATGCTCCGGACCTCCTATTCTTTCAATATACCGCCCAGCCGGGCGGGTCAGGGCTTTACTTGAGGCACCAGATATTTTTGGCGTACTCCTCCACGGCCCGGTCGGCGGAGAAGAAGCCCGCCTTGGCGATATTCACCAAGGACATCTTGTTGAAGCGGGGCTTGTCGCCGTAGATGGCGGACACATCCTGCTGGGCCCGGACGTAGTCGTGGAAATCGGCCAGGCACATATAGGGGTCGGCGGGACCCTTGTGGTTGGTGGTCAGGGAGCGCACAACGTCGTCGAAGTGCATCCCGGCGATGCCGCCCATGAGCATGTCCATGACGGCCTTCAGCTCCGGGTCGCTGCGCACGTAGTCCAGGGGATTGTAGCCCCGCTGCCACAGCTCGTTGACCTCCGGGGTTTTAAGGCCGAAGAGGACGATGTTGTCGTCGCCCACCTGCTCGTGAATCTCCACATTGGCGCCGTCCAGCGTACCCAAGGTTACGGCGCCGTTGATCATCAGCTTCATGTTGCCGGTGCCGCTGGCCTCCTTGCCGGCGATGGAGATCTGCTCGGAGATCTCGGCGGCGGGGATAATGATCTCGGCCAGGGAGACGTTGTAGTCCTCCATGAAGACCACCTTCAGCTTATCCTGGACGTCCGGGTCGTGGTTGATCATGCTGGACACGGACACGATGAGCTGGATGATCTGCTTGGCCATGATATAGCCTGCGGACGCCTTGGCGGCGAAAATGAAGGTGCGGGGCTGGAAGGGGGCGCCGGGGTTGGCCTTAATCTCCAGATACATATGAAGAATCTGGAGCACATTGAGCAGCTGGCGCTTGTACTCGTGGAGACGCTTGATCTGCACGTCGAACAGGGAGCTGGGGTCCACTACGATGCCGTTGCGCTTGAGGATCAGGTCGGCCAGGCGCTTTTTGTTGTCCAGCTTGATGTCCTGAAGCTTCTGCAGCACCCCGGCGTCGTCCTTGTACTTCAGCAGCTTTTCCAGCTGCGTGGAGTCGGAGACAAAGCCGTCGCCGATCAGGTCCTTCAGCAGAGCGGTCAGCTTCGGGTTGGACTGGCACAGCCAGCGGCGGTAGGCGATGCCGTTGGTGACGTTGCAGAAGTGGTCGGGCTCCATCTGATAGTAGTCCCGGAAGATGCTGTTCTCCAAGATTTCGGTGTGGAGCTTGGACACGCCGTTGACCTTGTGGCAGCAGGCCAAACACAGGTTGGCCATGCGGATCTCTCTGCCGCTGATGACGGCCATATACTCAATTTTGCCCGTGTCGTTGCCGTAGTAGCCGTGCAGGTCCACGCGCAGGCGGCGGTCGATCTCCTGCACAATCTGGTACACGCGGGGCAGCAGCTGCTGGAACAGATCCACGTTCCAGCGCTCCAGCGCCTCGCTCATGACGGTGTGGTTGGTGTAGCTGAGGGTGCGGCAGGTGATGTCCCACGCCTTGTCCCAGGGGTAGTTGTGCTCATCCACCAGCAGGCGCATCAGCTCGGGCACACACAGGGCGGGATGGGTGTCGTTGATGTGGATGGACACCTTGTCGGGCAGATTGTCCAGGGTCTTGTTGACCCGCAGGTGCTTCTTGAGAATGGTCTGCACCGAGGCGGACACCAGCAGATACTGCTGACGCAGGCGCAGCCGCTTGCCCTCGACGTGGTCGTCGGCGGGGTAGAGCACCTTGGAGATGACCTCGGCCATGGTGTCCCCCTCCAGGGCCTTGGCGTAGTCGCCCCGTGAGAAGGCGGACATGTCGAAGCTGTTGGGGGACTTGGCGGACCACAGCACCAGGGGGTTGACCGCCTTGCTGTTGTAGCCGGAGATATACATGTCGTTGGGCACCGCCATGACGGACTGGAAGTCCACATGCTTTACCCGGTACTTGCCGCCGTCCTCCCAGCCGTGGACGCTGCCGCCGAAGCGGACCTCCACCGCCTCGCTCTCGTGGGGGACCAGCCACACGTCGCCCATGCTCAGCCAGTCGTCAGGGAATTCCACCTGCCAGCCGTCCACAATTTTCTGCTTGAAGATGCCGAACTCATACCGGATGGAGTAGCCCGTCATGGGCAGATCCAGGCTGGCGGCGGAGTCCATGTAACAGGAAGCCAGACGGCCCAGACCGCCGTTGCCCAGGCCCGCATCGGGCTCCATCTCGTACAGGTCGTGGATGTCCACGCCGCACTTGGCCAGGGCTTTCGTAAACACATCTTCCAGACCCAGATTATACAGATTGTTGCGCAGGGAGGTGCCCACCAGGAATTCCATGGACATGTAGTACACCTGCTTACCCTTGTTCTTCTGATAGAACTCGGCGCTCTTGGTGGCCAGCGCATTGTTGACCACATAGCACAGGGCGCGGTAGACCTGCTGCGGGGAGGCGTTCTCAGTGGAACAGCCATAGCGCACTAACAGCATTTCATCCAACTGTTTGATGATTTGTTTCTGATCCATAATATTATATTAACTCCTTCTTAACCGGCGAAAGGCCGGAGAATTGATGGAATAAAGTGAGCACAGTTCGCTCATGCGGACTGTGCTCACACAGGGCGCAATGATACGCCCTATTATTATACCATAAAAGCAGGAGTTGTGCACGAAAAATTTTCAAAATTTCCCGCAGGTGTGAAAAAGAAGAAAATCCGCCCAGAATATCAAAAGCTCAACCGTTTTTTTCCACCAAGGAGTTGAAAATATCCCAATATTCCTGCACGGAACGTTTCCAAGAGCTGTCATAGCCCATGACGCTCTTCTGCAGAGCGGCCCAGCGCTCCTTATCGTGGAATAGATTTTCGGCCCGGCGCACAGCGCCCAACATATCATGGGCATTGTAGCTTTTGAAGGTGAAGCCGTTGCCCTCGCCGGTCTCAATGTTGTAGGCGGGGACGGTGTCGAACAGGCCGCCGGTTTCCCGGACGATGGGGATGGTGCCGTAGCGCATGGCGATGAGCTGAGTTAGGCCGCAGGGCTCCTGCTTGGAGGGCATGAGCACCATGTCCGCGCCGGCATAGGCCTGGTGAGCCAGGGTGTTGTCAAACACGATGTTGGCGGACATCTTGGCGGGGAAGTTGGCGGCGTAGGCGCGGAACATATCCTCGTACTGCCGCTCACCGGTGCCGATGATAACCAGCTGAAGGTCGTCCCACATCAAGTCATCCATGACGGCCTGAACCAAGTCCACGCCTTTGTGGCCCACCAGACGGGTGATCATAATGACCATGGGCGTTTCGCCCCGGACGGCCAGACCCAGGCGCTCCTGGAGGAACTTCTTGTTCTCCGCCTTTTTCTCCAGGGTGGAGGCGTCGAAGTTGGTGTAGATCAGGGGGTCGGTGGTGGGGTCGAACACCTCGGTGTCGATGCCGTTGACCACACCGCTGAGCTTGTAGGCGTGCTGGCGCAGCACGTCGTGGAGGCCGTGGGCGTAGTAGGGGTCCTGAATCTCGAAGGCGTAAGTCTTGGACACGGTGCTCACCCGGTCGGCGGTGTGGATGGCGGCCTTCATCAGATTGGTGCAGGTGTCAAAGTGCATCGTACCCTTCCAGTCCTCGGGCAGACCCAGCACCTCGTCCACGAAGGAGTTGGGGAAGCGGCCCTGATACTCCATGTTGTGGATGGTGAACAGGGTCTTGATGGGCCGGTATTTCTCCAGACCCATATAGAAGGCCCGCAGGAACACCGGCACCAGGGCGGTCTGCCAGTCGTTGGAGTGGATCACGTCGGGGTACCACTCCAGGTGCTCCAAGGACTCTAGGATGGCTTTGGAGAAGAAGGCGAAGCGCTCGCCGTCGTCGTAGTGGCCGTAGCATCCGTCCCGATAGAAGTAATACTCGTTGTCAATGAAGTAATACTGGAGCTTTTTCTTCTTGGTAACGGCCCGGAACAGCCCGCAATACACGTTGCGCCAGGCCAAAGGAACGGTGAAGTTGGTGACGTATTCGATCTCAAACTCCGGGTTATCCTTGATGGCCTTGTAGTAGGGCAGGAAGATATAGACCTCGGTGTTGGGGGATTCGGCCAGGGCCTTGGGCAAGGCTGCGGCCACGTCGCCCAGGCCGCCGGTCTTGATATAAGGGGCGGCCTCGCCGGACGCGAACAGAATCTTCATACGGTTACTCCTTTGCGGATGACAACGGGATTGGAATACAGCCCCTTGAGCTGGGCGCCGTCGCTGATGGTGACCCACTTATCTACAATAACATTTTCCAGACAGGCGTTCTCACCCACCACGCTGCCCTGCATGATGACGCAGTTTTTCACCTTGGCGCCCTTGCCGATCTTCACGCTCCGGGACAGCACACTGTGTTCCACGCTGCCGTCCACAAAGCAGCCGTCGGCGATGACGCAGCAGTCCACCTGGCAGTCCAGGCCGTAGTAGGCGGGGACCTCGTCGGTGACGCGGGTGTGGATGGGCCGGTCCCCCCGGAACAGGGCGGCGGATACGTCGTCACCCAGAATGGCCAGACTGCTCTGGAAGTACTCCTCCACATTGCGGATGCGCAGAACGGTGGTGTCCACCTCGTGGAGATTGATGGTCAGGCGGCCCCGGTTGAACTCGTGCTGAACGAAATCCCGCAGGAAGTCGTAGATACCCCGGGAGGTGTAGTCCCGGATGACGTTGATGAGGAACTCCCGGGAGATGATCATGTGGCCCATGCTGGCGTAGTCCCCGGCCTTGGCGGGGCAGTCCAGGGCGTAGGCGGTGACCCGGTGGCTGGCGTCCGCCCTCATCACGGAGGCGCAGTTGATCTGGGAGTCCTCCTTCTCCTTGGTGGCCAGCATGGTGATGTCGCAGCCGCTGGCAATGTGGTCCTCCAGGGCGATGCGGTAGTCGATGTTGCACAGCACGTAGGCGTCGGCCAGCAGAACATAGGGGGTGGAGGCGATGGCCTCCAGATAGTCCAGGGCGTTGCGCAGCTCGTCCAGCTTGCCCCGGCTGCCGCTGGTGTTGCCGTCCTGGGTGGCGAAGGGGGGCAGGAGCTGGAGCCCACCGATCTTGCGGTTCAGATCCCACTCCTGGCTGTTGCTCAGATGGTCCATCAGGGAGTGGTAGTGCTGCTTGACCAGCACGCCCACGTTGAGGATGCCGGAGTTGACCATGTTGGACAGGGCGAAGTCCACCAGGCGGTAGCGCCCGCCGAAGGGGATGGCGGCCATGTTGCGGTCCTGGGTGAAGGAGTTGAGCGCGTCGGAGTACAGATCGGAGAAGATAATACCAGTCATTTTCATGGTGGACACCCCCTTAAACAATTTCCTTGGGTTTGACGACGGAGCCGGCGGCGATGGTTCTGTCGTGACCCACCACGGCGATGCCCCAGTCCGCGTCGAGATAATTTTCCGGGCGCTCACCGATCCGGGCGCCCTCCTCAATGACGCACCGCTCGCCCACAATGCAGTAGCTCAGATCGGCGCCCTTGCGCACGATGGTGTTGGGCATGACCACCGCGCCGACCACCACCGCGCCCTCCTCAATCTGGCAGCCGGTGTACAGCACGGAGTGTTCCACGCTGCCCCGGATGGTGCAGCCCTCGGCCACAAAGGAGTTGGTGACCTTGGCGCCGCCGCCCAGACGGGTGGCGGGGGCGGAATAGTTTCGGGCGTAGATGCGGAAGCTGGGGTCGCGCATGTTGATGGGGTCCTTGGGATCCAGCAGATCCATGTTGGCGTCCCAGAGGGAATCCAGGGTGCCCACGTCCTTCCAGTAACCCTCGAAGGAGTAGGCGTACATGGGACGGCCGTCCTTTAGAAAGTTGGGGATGATATTCTTGCCGAAGTCGTTCTCGGAGTTGGGGTCGGCCTCGTCGTTGATGAGGTACTCGCGCAGGACGGACCAAGTAAAGATGTAAATGCCCATGGAGGCCAGGTTGCTCTTGGGCTGCTTGGGCTTCTCCTCGAAGTCGGTGATGGCGCCGTTCTCATCGGTGCTCATAATGCCCATGCGGGTGGCCTCCTCCATGCTCACCGGCATGACGGCGATGGTGCACTCGGCCCCCTTCTCCTTGTGGAACTGGAGCATCTTGTTGTAGTCCATCTTGTAGATGTGGTCGCCGCCCAGCACCGCCACGTACTCGGGGTTGTAGCGGTCCACGAAGGCGATGTTCTGATAGATGGCGTTGGCGGTACCCTTGTACCAGGACTCGGTCTTGGACTGGGTGTAGGGGGGCAGGACATGGGCGCCGCCCCAATTCCGGTTCAGGTCCCAGGGTTGGCCGTTGCCGATGTAGTCGTTGAGTTCCAGGGGCTGGTACTGGGTGAGCACGCCCACGGTGTCGATGCCGGAGTTGACGCAGTTGGACAGCGGGAAATCGATGATGCGGTATTTGCCGCCGAAGGGCACGGCCGGCTTGGCGGTGTCCTGGGTCAGCACGTACAGGCGGCTGCCCTGGCCGCCGGCCAGGAGCATGGCGATGCACTCTTTTTTACGCTGGAACAAGTTGAACTCCCCCTCAAAAATTAGTTATCGGAATCGGCTTTCTTCGCGCGGGACTTACGGGTGGTCTTAGGCTTTTCGGCGGCATCCGCCTTTTTCGCCTTGGGTTTGGGACCCGGCTTTTTCTTGGGCGCGGGTTCGACGGCGTCGGCGGTCTTTGCCTTGCGGCCCCGCTTGGGCTTGACGGCGTCCACGGCGGCCTCCAGATCGGATTTTGCGGCCTCCACGGCCTTTTCCGCCTTGGCCTTTGCGGCCTTGACCGTCCTTTTGGCCTTGGGGGCTTCGTCCTTGGCCTCGTCCTTGGCGCCCCGGGTGGCCTTATGCTCATAGAACACGGTGGACATGGCGGGCAGAGTGAGCTCCACGGTGTACTTCAGCCCGTGCAGCTCCTCCTTCTTGGCCTTGACGGGGACCAGAGGCGTACCCGCGCCGCCATATTTGGCGTCGTCGCTGGACAGCACGGGGACATAGGTGCCGGTTTTGGGCACGCCGATCTTGTAGCCGGTGCGCTCCACGGGGCAGAAGTTGCACACCACGATGACCTCTTTGCCCTTGTCGTCAATGCGCCGGAAGGAGATGACGCTCTGCTGCCAGTCGTCGCAGGAGATCCACTGGAAGCCCTGCCAGTCGGTGTCGTTGTGCCACAGGGCGGGGTGGTCCAGGTAGTAGTGGTTCAGGTCCCGGACGTAGGACTGCATCTCGCGGTGCTTGTCGTAGTCCAGCAGCATCCAGTCCAGCTGCTTTTTCTCGTCCCACTCGATGAACTGGGCAAACTCGCCGCCCATGAACAGCAGCTTTTTGCCCGGATGGGTCATCATATAACCGTAGAAAGCCCGCAGGTTTTGGAATTTGTCGCCGTAGTCGCCGGGCATTTTGTTCACCAGGGAGCATTTGCCGTGGACCACCTCGTCGTGAGATAGGGGGAGTACGAAGTTCTCTGAGAAGGCGTAGGTAAGGGAGAAGGTCAGGTTGTTGTGCTTGCCCTTGCGGAACAGCGGGTCGGTGGACATGTAGTCCACCATGTCGTGCATCCAGCCCATGTTCCACTTGAAGTTGAAGCCCAGCCCGCCGTCATACCCCGGCTTGGTGACCATGGGGAAGGCGGTGGACTCCTCGGCCACCATGATGGCGGAGGGGTCGAAGGTGAGGGCGGCGGCGTTCATGTCCCGCAGGAACTGGACGGCCTCCAGATTGATGTTGCCCCCGTCCTTGTTGGGCCGCCACTCGCCGCCCCGGCGGCCGTAGTCCAGATACAGCATGGAGGCCACCGCGTCCACCCGAATGCCGTCGATGTGGAATTTGTCCAGCCAGTAGACCACATTGGAGATCAGGAAGGAGCGCACCTCATACCGGCCGTAGTCGAAGATGCGGGTGCCCCAGTCGGGATGCTCGCGGCGCAGAGGGTCGGCGGGCTCGTAGCAGTAGCCGCCGTCGAATTCAAACAGGCCGCACTCGTCCCGGGGGAAGTGGGCGCCCACCCAGTCGATGATGACGCCGATGCCGGCCTCGTGGCACATGTCCACAAACTTCATAAGGTCGTGGGGGGTGCCGTACCGGGAGGTGGGGGCATAGTACCCGGTGACCTGGTAGCCCCAGGAGGGGTCATAGGGGTACTCGCTGACGGGGAGCAGCTCCACATGGGTGTAGCCCATGTCCTTCAAATAGGGGATCAGCTGCTGGGCGCACTCCACGTAGGACAGGAAGTTGCCGTCCTCATGCCGCCGCCAGGAACCCAGGTGCATCTCGTAGATGTTCATCGGGCTGCGCAGGATATCCTTGTGGCCCCTGGCCCGGCGGTAGGCCCCGTCGGTCCACTGGAAGCCCTCCAGGTCAAACACCTTGCTGGCGTTGTCGGGCCGGGTGGCGGAGTGGGTGGCGTAGGGGTCGGCCCGGAACACGAAGGTGCCGTCGGGCCGCTCGATGTAGTACTTGTACTCATCGTAGGTCTGCACGCCGGGGATAAACCGCTCCCAGATGGCGGGGGCGATGCGCTCCATGGCCGGGGACGCCTTGTCCCAGTCGTTGAAGCGGCCCAGCACCCGCACGCTCCTGGCGTGGGGAGCCCAGACGCGGAAGACATAGCCCTCTTGACCGTCCACCACGGCGGGATGGCAGCCCATAAACTGATAGGCGTCCGTGCTGGTCCCGTCGCTGAAGCGGGCGATGGCTTCGCTGAGTTGGTCTGCTTTTTTTATCATAAGTGCCCTCCAAACCTCCGCCTCGCGGGGCGGAAAATTCTGAGAATAGCTTTCACGCGCCGCAGGCACGTAGTAATATTGTTATTATAGACCGCAATGACAGCAAAGTCAAGATGCACAAAAAAGAAAAGAAAAAGTAGGATCTTTATGTCTGTTTATGAGAAAACAGTGGAAAGTGTTTGGGAAGCTGGGAGAATGTGTCAGAAAACCTCCATCCCGGCGGAAAGGACCGCGCCCGCCGGGACAGATGTGCCGAAAACGAGGGAAAACGCAAAGATCCCCTGCGGACAGGAGTCGTCCGCAGGGGATCTGAAATTCATGAAATTCAGAGGCTGATGGCAGCCGCTGCCCACAGCATATCAGGGGATTTGCGCTTATTCCAGCTCTCCGATCTCCTCGCTCTCGTCCAGCGTGACGGACAGCACCTCGTCCTCCTCGACCTCATCGGCGGCCAGCGTCGGCTCGTCCTCTTCCCGCAGGTCGTCGGCCATGACGGCCACGTCCCGGAAGCGGCTCTCGTCGTGGACCTCGTCCTCGATCTCATCCAACCTGCGGTAGGCGGCGAGGCCGGAGCCCGCCGGGATCAGCTTGCCGATGATGACGTTCTCCTTCAGTCCCAGCAGGTGGTCCACCTTGCCCTTGATGGCCGCCTCGGTGAGCACCTTGGTGGTCTCCTGGAAGGAGGCGGCGGACAGGAAGGACTCGGTGGCCAGCGAAGCCTTGGTGATGCCCAGCAGCAGTCGGGTGCAGGTGGGCGGGACCAGCTCCTCGCCGTCCTCCCGCTTTTCCCCGGCCTGGGAGCGGGCGCGCACGGCGGCGCAGGCGTCCCTGAACTCGATGATATCCACGGTGGAGCCGGACAGCAGGGTGGAATCCCCGGCCTCCTCCACGCGGACCTTGCGCATCATCTGGCGCACGATGACCTCGATGTGCTTATCGTTGATGTCCACGCCTTGCTGGCGGTAGGGCTTCTGGACCTCCTGGATCAGATAGTTGTGCACCGCGTCCACGCCGCGTACGCGCAGCACGTCGTGGGGGGACAGAGCGCCGTCGGTGAGGCGGTCGCCCTTGGCGACCCGGTCGCCGGATTTGACCCGGATGCCGGAGCTGTAGGGTACGGCATAGGTGACCACCTCGCCGTCGTCGGCAGTGATGGTGATGTTGCACAGGGTGGCCCGCTTGGTTTCCTCCACGGTGACCACGCCGGAGATCTCAGCCAGCTGGGCCATCTTCTTGGGCTTGCGGGCCTCCAGCAGCTCCTCCACGCGGGGAAGACCCTGGGTGATGTCGCCGCCGGCCACGCCGCCGGTGTGGAAGGTGCGCATGGTCAGCTGGGTGCCCGGCTCGCCGATGGACTGGGCGGCGATGATGCCCACGGCCTCGCCCATGCCCACCGGTTCGCTGAAGGCCAGGTTCATGCCGTAGCACTTGGCGCACACGCCGGAGTGGGCTTCGCAGGTGAGCACGGAGCGCACCCGGATGGATACCTTGCGCTCAGGATCGCCCTCGGCCTCAGCCTGCTCGCGAAGCTTCTTCTCAATGAAGCTCGCCAGGTCGCCGTCCACCAGCTGGTCCCGGCTGACCAGCACCTCGCCGGTCTTGGGGTCCACCAGATCGTCGGCCAGGTAACGGCCGCGCAGGCGTTCCACCAGCGGCTCAATGATCTGTCCGTTTTCACCGATCTCGGACACGGTGATGCCGTCGGTGGTGCCGCAATCGTCCTCGCGGATGATGACCTCCTGGGACACGTCTACCAGGCGGCGGGTCAGGTAACCGGAGTCGGCGGTGCGCAGGGCGGTGTCGGCCATGCCCTTCCGGGCGCCTCTGGAGGAGATGAAGTATTCCAGCACGGACAGGCCCTCACGGAAGTTGGCCTTAATGGGGATCTCGATGGTGCGCCCGGCGGTGTCGGCCATCAGGCCGCGCATGCCGGCCAGCTGGCGGATCTGCTTCATGGAGCCGCGGGCGCCGGAGTCGGCCATCATGAAGATGGGGTTGAACTTATCCATGCTCTTCTGCAGGGCGTCGGACACCTCGTTGGTGGTCTTTTCCCAGGCGGACACCACCAGGCGGTAGCGCTCGTCGTTGGTGAGGAAGCCACGCTTGTACTGGTTCTCAATCTTGACGATGTCCTGCTCGGTCTTGGCGATGAGGGTGCGCTTCTCATCGGGCACCGTCATATCCGCGATGGCCACGGTGAGGGCGCCCCGGGTGGAGAACTTGTAGCCCCGGGCCTTGATGGTGTCCAGCACCTCGGCGGAGCGGGTGAAGCCGTGCTTGGCGATGCAGCGGTCCACGATCTGGCCCAGCTGCTTCTTGCCGCACATGAAGTTGATCTCCGGCTCAAAGACCTGCTCGGGATCATTGCGGTCCACGAAGTCCAGGTCCTGGGGGATGCCCTCGTTGAACAGCAGGCGGCCCACGGTGGTGCGCACCAGCTTGTAGCGGGTCTCGCCGCTGATCTGGGCGGAGCGGCGGACCAGGATGGGCTCATGGAGCTCCAGAATGCCCTCGGCGTAGGCCAGCTGGGCCTCGTTGTCGTCGGAGAAGACGCTGTAGACCTCTTGGGGCAGCTCACCCTCCTTAGCTTCGGCGCACAGGGCGGGGGTGGTGCGGTACCAGCGGCCCATCTCCTCATCCCGCACCCAAATCCGATCGTTGTCCATCAGCTCCCCGTCGGCCATGGCCTTGGCGGCCTCGGCGGCGGTGCCGTAGGAGAGGGCCGGATCGTTGTTCGGGTCGCGCTCGTAGGTCAGGTAGTAGGAGCCCAGCACCATGTCCTGGGTGGGCACCGTCACCGGCCCGCCGTCGGAGGGCTTCAGCAGGTTGTTGGCAGCCAGCATGAGGATGCGGGCCTCGGCCTGGGCCTCGGCGGACAGGGGGACGTGGATGGCCATCTGGTCGCCGTCGAAGTCGGCGTTGAAGGCGGTGCACACCAGGGGGTGGAGCTTCATGGCCCGGCCCTCCACCAGCACCGGCTCGAAGGCCTGGATGCCCAGGCGGTGGAGGGTGGGGGCGCGGTTGAGCATGACGGGATGTTCCTTGATGACGGACTCCAGGGCGTCCCACACGGCGGGGGTGCCCTTGTCCACTTCCTTCTTGGCGGCCTTGATGTTGCTGATGCCGCTCTCCACCAGCTTCTTCATGACGAAGGGCCGGAACAGCTCAATGGCCATCTCCTTGGGCACGCCGCACTGGTAGATTTTCAGCTCGGGGCCCACCACGATGACGGAGCGGCCGGAGTAGTCCACACGCTTGCCCAGCAGGTTCTGGCGGAAGCGGCCCTGCTTACCTTTCAAAAGGTCGGACAGAGACTTCAGCGCCCGGTTGTTGGCCCCGGTGACGGCCCGGCCCCGGCGGCCGTTGTCGATGAGGGCGTCCACCGCCTCCTGGAGCATCCGCTTCTCGTTGCGCACGATGATGTCGGGCGCGTTGAGCTGGATGAGGCGCTTGAGGCGGTTGTTGCGGTTGATGACCCGGCGGTACAGGTCGTTCAGATCGGAGGTGGCGAACCGCCCGCCGTCCAGCTGGACCATGGGCCGCAGCTCCGGGGGAATGACGGGCAGCACGTCGATAATCATCCACTCCGGCTTATTGCCGGACATGCGGAAGGCGTCCACCACCTCCAGCCGCTTGACAATCTTGGCCTTCTTCTGGCCGCTGGCGTCCTTCATCTGGGCGCGCAGAGAGATGGACAGCTCCTCCAGGTCCAAATCGGACAAAAGCTTCTTCACGGCCTCCGCGCCCATGCCGGCGTCGAAGTCGTCCTCGTAATACTCGCGCAGCTTTTTATACTCCGCGTCGGTCAAAATCTGATTCTTGGTCAGGTGGGTGTACTCGGGACCGGGATCGGTGACGATATAGGCGGCGAAATACAGCACCTTCTCCAGAATTCGGGGGCTGATGTCCAACAGCAGGCCCATCCGGGAGGGGATGCCCTTGAAGTACCAGATGTGGCTCACCGGGGCGGCCAGCTCGATGTGGCCCATGCGCTCCCGGCGCACTTTGGCCCGGGTGACCTCCACGCCGCAGCGGTCGCAGATCTTGCCCTTGAAGCGGATCTTCTTATACTTACCGCAGTGGCACTCCCAGTCCTTGGTGGGGCCAAAGATGCGTTCACAGAACAGCCCGTCCCGCTCGGGCTTGAGGGTGCGGTAGTTGATGGTCTCCGGCTTCTTCACCTCGCCGAAGGACCACTTGCGGATCTGCTCCGGGGAGGCGATGCCGATGCGGATGGCGTTGAATTCAGCGTAGCTCATTGTCTCACCCTCCCTTCTCAGTCCTCACCGTCGAAGAGGTCGTCCTCGTCGGCGG
>CATLHC010000011.1 GCA_949948775.1 uncultured Oscillospiraceae bacterium | reverse complement strand
GGAAGGTGACCTGAGAATATCCCTTGCCGGAGGTCAGCTCCCCCACAATGGGCGCACCCACGCTTTCCCGGAGCTGGGCCGCCAGCAGCTCCGCCGCCGAATAGGTGTTCTGATCCACCAGCACCGCCATGGGCACATCCACGCAGTCCTCATCGGACCGATACACCGACTCCACCCACCACCGGGCCTTCTGCGTAAACACCGGGCCCTCGGGCAGCAGGTAGTCCAAAATCTTCTCCAGCTCGGCCACATACCCGCCGGGGTCGCTGCGCACGTCAATCAGCAGGCCCTCCGCCCCCTGCTCCACCAGGGCGTCCACCTCCCGCCGGAAGTGTTCCGCCGCGCCGGAGTAAAAATTGGTCAGCCGCACATATCCAATATTTCCCTCCAGCATCTTTCCGCTGGCGGAGCGGGTCCGGGTACAGGTCACGTCGCGCAGGCCGCCGTCCTCCCCCAGCAGCGTGAGTACCACCTGGGTATCCGCCTCGCCCATGACCTTGTCCGCGGCGTCCCGCCGGGCATCTCCGGCGATGGACACCCCGTCCACAGCCGTGATGATGTCCCCGGGAACCATCCCCGCCTTGTCCGCCGGGCCGCCCAGCGTGACGGACCGCACCAACAGGCCCTCCTCCCGTTCATAGGTGACGGTGATCCATATGCCCACATGGTTATTGGCCCGGGTGGCCGTGAGCGTCTGATAGCTCTCCGCGCTCCGGTAATAGGACCAGCGGTCCCCCAGCCCATCCACAAAGGCGTACAGCCCCGCGTCCACGGCCCCATCCAGATCGGCGTCGGCCTCCACAAAGGCAAAGCGGGCCAGCAGATAGGTCTGCACCATGGCCAGGCCGCTGCGGCCCAGCAGCGCGCACCACACCCCGGTGAAGACGGCCAGCGTGAGCACCACCGCGATCAAAATCTTAAGCCATCCCGCCAGCTTCCGCCGCTTTTTCTCCGCATGTACCGTCTGTTCCTCCATTGTCCGGACCTCCTTGCCAAAAATGAAACAGGGGCGCGGGTTTTTCCCCGCGCCCCTTGGGTTTTATCCGCTCCTCAGCCTCCGCTGATCCTCCCGCCGCCGGGGGAGGTGAAGGTCATTCCCGGATAGAGCTTCAGCACGTCGTTGCGCACCCCGTTGATGCGCAGCTCAAAGTGCAGGTGGTTGCCGGTGGACCGGCCCGTGGTGCCCACGTAGCCGATGACCTGGCCCTTTTTCACCGTCTGGCCCTCCTGGACGATGGGCACCTGGTTCTGGTGGGCGTACAGGGTGGCGTAGCCGCTGCCGTGGCTGATGATGCAGTAATAGCCGTAGGAGGAGGCGTTCTTGTTGGCGTTCACCGTGGTCACCACTCCGTCCTTGGCGGCATAGATGGGCGTGCCGCCGGGAGCGGGGATATCAGTGCCGGTGTGGTTGTCCCGCCGGCCGTTGATGGGGTCGATGCGCCCGCCGAACAGGGAGGAGATCTTATACCGTCCCGGCAGGGGCCAGTACCAGTCCCCGCTGGTCATATTGACGGCGGCGTTCTGCTGGGCCTCCAGGGCGGCGAGCTGGGCGGCATACTTGCGCTCCGCCTCCTTCAGCTCCCGGTTGATCTTGGCCTCGCTGTCCGCCAGCTCCTTGGCCTCCTTGGCGTACTCGCTCTCCGAGGCGGCGATCTGGTTCAGGAGCTGCTGGGCCTCCGCCCTCTTCTGCTCCAGCTCGTCCTTTTTGGCCTCCAGCTCCTGCTGGACCAGGGCCTGGGCGTCCCGGTCGGTCTGGAGGGCCTCACGGGCCATGCCCAGCTGCTGCTGGGTGGCCTGCAGGTCCTGGATGATCCGGTCGGAGTAGTCCATGATGTCGCCGATCAGCATGGTGTAGTTCAGCATGTCGGCGAAGCTGTTGGCCTCGAAGAGGATGGACAGGTAGTTCACGCCCCCCGTCTCCTCCAGCCACCGCACCTGCTGGTAAAACTCCTGGTACTGCTCTGCCTCCTGGGCCTCCAGGGCGGCGATCTCCGCCTCCTTGTCCGCGATCTGCCCGTCGTACTCGTCCAGCATGGCCTGGCTGGCGTTGATCTCCTGCTCGGTGAGCAGCACTTGGTTCTGGATCAGCTCCACCTGCTCCTTGGCCTTGGACAGATCGTTGCGGATGGAGGCCAGCCTGGCCTCCGCGTCCTTCTTCTGGGCCTGGATGTCGGTCAGCTCGTCCTTGATGTTCTGGATATCGCTCTTGGTAACGCTGGCCCGGGCAAACACGCTGAGCACAGGGACCATCACCGACAGCAACAGCGCCGCCGCCACCACGATCACAATGATACGCTGGGTCTTCTTGTTCATGATACCCCTCCTCGCCTCAGCTTCTGTCGATAAAGTTCACATTGGGATACAGCTTGAGCACGTCGTCCCGCACCCCGTTCACCCGCAGCTCAAAGTGCAGGTGGGCGCCGAAGCTGTTGCCCGTATTGCCCACATAGCCGATGACCTGGCCCTTTTCCACCCGGTCCCCCACCTTCACCAGGGGCAGCTGCCGCTGGTGGGCGTACAGAGTGGCGTAGCCGTTGCCGTGGCTGATGATGCAGTAGTTGCCGTAGGACGGATTGTACTTGGACAGGGTGACCACCCCGCTCTGGGCGGCATGGATCTCCACCCCCTGGGGCACGCCTACGTCGGTGCCGGTGTGGTTGTCCCATCTGCCGTTTAAGTACCGCCCACCAAAATAGGACGTGATGCCGTAGTAGCCGGGGACGGGCCAGTACCAGTCGCCGGAGGCGCCCCCCGCCGCGATCTGCTCGGCCCACTTGGCCTCCGCCTCCTTCAGCTCCCGCTCCATCTCCGCCTCGTCGGCGGCCAGCTGGGCGGCCCTGCGGACGTATTCGCTCTCCGACGCGGCCAGCTGGGCCAACAGGGCGTCCGCCTGCGCTTTTTTGGCCTCCAACTCCGCCAGGCTGTCCTCCAGCCCCTTTTGGACCTGGGCCTGCTGATCCCGGCTGGCCTGGAGGGCTTCACGGGCCTCCCCCAGCTCCATCTGAGTGGCTTGCAGCTGCGTCACAATGCGGTCGCTGTACTCCATCACGTCGGTGACCAGCATGGTATAGTCCAGCAGGTCGGCAAAGCTGTGGGCCTCAAAGAGCACCGTGAGGAAGGAGGTCTCCCCCGTCTCCTCCAGCCACCGCACCTGCTGATAAAATCCCTCCAGCTGCCGGGCCTCCTGGGCCTCCAGCTCGGCCACCTGGCGCTGATTTTCCTCGATCTGACCGTCCAGCCGGGCCAACAGCTCTCGGCCCGCGCTCACCTGCTCCTCGCACAACAGCACCTGGGTCTGGATCAGCCCCACCTGCTCCTCCGCCCGGGCCATGTCCCCCCGGATGGCGGCCAGGCGCTCCTCCGCCTCCTGTTTCTGGGCGGCGGCGCCCTCCAGCCGGTCCCGGATGGCCTGGATGTCGCCCTGGGTCACCGCCCCGGCGGGCAGCACCACCGAAAACAACAGCGCCATCGCCACAAGGACGGATATCGTTCTCTTTCGCAGCTTCATGATCGCCTCAGCTTCCCGTCATACCTGGAGGAACTTGCGGATGGCGAAGCTGGAGCCCAGCGCGCCGATGATGGAGCCGGACAGCAAAAACACCCCCATCACCCGCTTCCACATGTGGCTGAAGTCCAGCAGGCTGAAGAAGGAGACAGCCCCGCCGTCCATCAGTGCCTTGCTCACCGCGGCATACACTGCCCACTGGAGGAAGAAGGCCACCAGCGCCCCCATGACCCCCAAGATCAGCCCCTCCACGATGAAGGGCCAGCGGACAAAGCTGTCGGTGGCGCCGCACATCTTCATGATGGCGATCTCCTCCCGGCGGGCAAAGGCGGCCAGCCGGGTGGTGTTGGAGATGATGAACAGGGACACCGCCGCCAGGATGCCGATGAGGATATAGGCCAGGGCGGTGACGGCGTTGCGCACGGCCACAAAGCCCTCCGCCACCTCGCCCGCCGCCCGGTGGTTCACCACCCCGGGCAGGTCGCACACCGCCTCCACCGTCTCATTGAACCGCTCCAGGTCTTTGACGTGGATGGACAGCCGGTCCCGCAGCACCTCGTCGGGCATGTTCACGTACAGCCCCTCGGCCTCGTGGCCCTTCAGGTAGTCCCGCTTGGCCTGCTCCCGGGACACAAAAGTCACCCCGTTGGGGTCCACGTTGTCGATCTGCCGGACCTGCTCCATAAGGGCCCGGATCTGGTCGTCGGTGTAATCCTCGTCGATGAAAGCGAGGAACTCGTTCTCCTCCTCCAGCTGGCTGAGCATCTCGTCCACGTTCACCGCCAGCAGGGAGAAGGACCCCATGATGATGAGGCAGGCCACGATCATACACACCGCGGCAAAGGACATCAGCCCATGGGAAAAGATACTGGAAAAGCCCTCTCTGATGAAATAGCCTAAATTGAATCGTCTCATGCTCTGTAGTAGCCTCCCTGACCGTCCCGTATCAGTTCTCCGTCCTTGATGGCCACCACCCGCTTGGAAAACCGGTTGACCAGGTCCCGCTCATGGGTGACTACCAGCATGGTGGTGCCCATGGCGTTGATGCGCTCCAAAAGCGTCATGATCTCCAGGGAGCGCTTGGGGTCCAGATTACCGGTGGGCTCGTCGGCGATGATCATCCGGGGGTTGTTCACCAGCGCCCGGGCAATGGCCACCCGCTGCTGCTCGCCGCCGCTCATCTCGTTGGGGTAGGCGTCCGCCTTGTCGTCCAGCCCCACCAGGTCCAGCACATAGGGGATACGCTTGCGCATCTCCCGGCCGCTGGCCCCCACCGTGCGCATGGCGAACTCCAGGTTGCCCTGCACCGTCTTTTTCTCAATGAGCCGGAAATCCTGGAAGATAATGCCAAGGGTACGGCGCATATGGGGAATCTGCCAGCGGCGGATGTTGTTCAAATTGTATCCGTTGACAATAACCCGGCCCTGGCTGGCGGTGATCTCTCCCGTGAGCAGCTTGATGATGGTGGACTTGCCCGATCCGGAGGGCCCTACCAAAAATACAAACTCCCCATCCTCAATGCGCAGGTTGATCCCCTTCAGGGCCTTGGTGCCGTTGTCGTATTCTTTATGTACATCGATCAATCGTATCATGGGCCCGCATCTCCAAAGTCGTCGAGTCTTTTCTGTGTTACCGGATTGTTACTATTTTGTAATCTTTTGAGCAGACGGAATTGATTCTTATTATAGACGCTGAACTCTACCCTGTCAACTGGTTCCCCCGGATTCCCAGCAATCTCCTGACCCAATTATGTAAACTTTCTGGAAACAAAAGTTACAGCGCACAAAGAAAGCCGCCCGCCGGGCGGCTTTCGCAAATCAGGATTCGATGCCCCGGGAAACCAGATACTTCTTCACCATCAGGGCCACCTTGAAGGTGATGGCGTCGTCGAACTCCCGCAGGTCCAGGCCGGTGAGCTTCTTGATCTTTTCCAACCGGTACACCAGGGTGTTGCGGTGGACGAACAGCTTCCGGGCGGTCTCGGACACGTTCAGGTTGTTCTCAAAGAACTTGTTAATGGTAAACAGGGTCTCCTGATCCAAGGCGTCGATGGGGTTTTTCTTGAACACCTCGCGCAGGAACATCTCGCACAGCGTGGTGGGCAGCTGGTAGATCAGCCGGCCGATCCCCAGGTTCTCGTAGTTGATGATGGACCGCTCCGTCTCGAACACCCGGCCCACATCGATGGCAACCTGAGCCTCCTTATAGGTACGGGCCAGATCCCGGATATGGCCCACGATGGTGCCGATGCCCACCACCGTCTTGATGCCCAGGTCCCGGGTCAGGGCCTCCTGAACGGCCTGGGCGATCTTATGCAGGTCTCGGGCGTCGGCGTTCTCGCCCAGATGCTTCACCAGAGCCACGTCCGTCTCGCTGACGGACAGCACAAAGTCGGTCTGCTTGTCGGGGTACAGCCCGGAGATCACGTCCACTGCGGACACGTCCGGGGCGCCCAGCTGGCGCACCAGAATCACCGCCCGGGGCGCCTCGGACACAAAGTGCAGCTCCTTGGCCCGGACGTAGATGTCCCCCAGCAGGATGTTGTCGCACAAAATATTCTTCACAAAGGCGGCCTTGTCGTTCTTCTCCTCGTAGTAGGTTTTGGCCCCGTTGAGGGCGATGACCGCCATGGAGCAGATGAGCGCGGCCCGCTCGTCCTCTCCCTTGACGAAAGCGGCGTAGTCGAACTGGCCGCTCCAGCCGGGCAGCGCCTTGAAGGTGAAGCCGCCGCTGACCACTTGGGCATCCTGTTCCGCGGCCAGCAGCGCCGCGGCGCTGGCCCACTTCTCCCCGATACAGGCCAGTTCATTGCAGGCGACAACCGTACCCTGCTCATCAATGACGCCTACGGCTCGGTCGGAACAATCCTTCATTTGAAGAACGACGCTTTGGAAAATCCTGCTGGACATTGCGTTTTCTCCTTTCTACGCGGCCGGCAACGGAGCGCTCCGCCACTTTTGTTAATATTACATACAAGCGCTTTTTTATTATACCTATTTCCTTAGCGGATTTCAATAGTTTTTTGAAATTTTTTTGTTCAAACTGCCAAATTTTTCGTATCATTGACTGAAAATGGCTTTCTGTTCTTCCTCCGTCAAGGGTCTCCAGGCCCCCCTGGGCAGGCCCTCGTCCAGCTCCAGCGGTCCGAAGCGCACCCGTTTGAGGTAGGTCACCGGCTTGCCCCGCGACGCCAGCATCCGCTTCACCTGATGGTATTTTCCCTCGCGCAGCGTGATGTAGGCGCTGCTGTCCGATAAGAGCTCCAATTTCCCGGGCAGACACGCATAGCCGTCCCCCAACTTCACCCCTTGACGCACCGCCTCCGCGTCGTCCTCATCCAGTACGCCGTCCACCTCCACGTAGTATACCTTGTCCACATGGCTTTTCGGGGCCAGCAGCCGGTGGGCCAGGGGGCCGTCGTTGGTGAGCAGCAGCAGTCCCTCCGTATCTTTGTCCAGCCGCCCCGCGGGAAACAGTCCGATGTTTTGATACGCCTCTCCCAGCAAATCCAACACCGTGCGCTCCCCGGGCTCGTCGGTGGAGGACACCACCCCCGCCGGCTTGTGGAGCATGAGATACACCGGCCGGTCCGCGCCGATGGGCACCCCGTCCACTGCCACTGGGGCATCCGCCCCCACCTTAGACTCTGGAGCGCGGCACCGCTGTCCGTCCGCCGTCACCCGGCCCGCCCGGATCAGGTCCCGAGCCTCCCTCCGGCTCCACTTCCCCGTGGCCGCAAGCCGCTTGTCCAAACGCTCCAATTCGCCCACTCCCTCTCCTTCGTGTTCCATATGCCATATCATATTGCGGGCCGACCGCACATATTCTTTCCCTGAGAAATGAAGAAAGGTTGTGCTGCCATGATCATCTACACGGCGCGCGTACCAAAGAAAAAGCTGCTGGCGGCCGGAGCCGCCGCCCTGTGCTGCCTATTCGCGGCGCTCACCTTTGCCCTCACCCTGGGCGGGCGGGCGGTGACCGTCTCGGCGGAGGTAAAAAACATCAAGACCAACGACGACCGCCTGGCCTATCTCAGCGGTCTGGGCTGGCAGGTATCCCCCCAGCCCATCGCCACCGAGGAGCTGCTCATCCCCGAGGAATTTGACGACAGCTATCAGAGCTATTTGGCGCTCCAGTCCGGCCAAGGCTTCGACCTGACCCAGTACAGGGGCAAGCGGGTGAAGCGGTACACCTATCAGCTCACCAACTATCCCGCTCAAACCGAGCCGGTGCAGATCTCCCTGCTTATCTACAAAAACAGGGTGGTGGGCGGGCAGATTCAGTCCTCCTCCGGCAGCTTCCTGCACGGCCTCACCCTCCCCACCCCGTCGGAGGCCGGCGGCTCCCAGCCGCCCCAAGGACCCGCGCCCTCCACGGCGGACACCAGCCTTATCATATGAACTGAAAACAAGGGAAACGCTGGGCGTTTCCCTTGTCTGCTTATACCAATCTGCCGTGGAAAAAGACGGCTTTCACGTTCAAATCTCCGTCCAGCACCACCGCGTTGGCCCGCTTGCCCGGCTCCAGGCTGCCCACTCGGTCAAAGACGCCCACGGCCCGGGCGGGGTTCACCGCCGCGCAGCGCACCGCGTCCGCCAGAGGAATGCCAAAGGAGACGGCGGTTTTCATGCACGCCATCAGGTCGGTAACCGACCCGGCGATGGTGCCGTCCGCCAGCGTGGCCAAGGGACCCTTCACGGTGACCTCCTGTCCGCCCAGGTCGTACTTCCCGTCGGACATGCCCGCGGCCCGCATGGTGTCCGAAATGAGCACCACTCGGTCCGCGCCGAACATTTTGAAAACAGCCCGCACCACGCTGGGGTGGATATGCACACCGTCACAAATCAGCTCCACCCGGCTCCAGGGGCTGTCCAGCGCCGCGCCCACCACGCCGGGGGCGCGATGGGTGAACGCGGGCATGGCGTTGAACAGGTGGGTGACCTGCCGTGCGCCGGAGCGGAACGCCTCCAGCGCCGTGTCATAGTCGGCGGTGGTGTGGGCCACCGCCACGTTCACATACTCGGAGACCTCCCGGATGAAGTCCATGGCCCCCGGCTCCTCCGGGGCCACGGACACCAGCTTCACCAACCCTTCCGCCGCGCCCATCAGGCGGCGGAGCATGGCCGTATCCGGCGCGTGGAGCCAGTCGCCTTTCTGGGCGCCCTTTTTCGCGTAGGACAGGAAAGGCCCTTCCAGATTGATCCCCACCAGGTCCGCGCCGGGGCGGTTTTCCCTGCGGTGGGCGGCGGCGGTCCGGCACACCTTTGTCAGCCGATCCTCCAACAGCGTCATTCCCGCCGGACAGATCTGGGTCACGCCCCGGCTCAGCTCGTACTGCGCCATAACCTGCAGTCCGTCCGGATCGCCGTCGGACAGGTCGGCCCCGCGGCAGCCATGGAAATGCACGTCGGTGAGGCCGGGGATCACATAGCAGCCAGCAGCGTCATAGGTCTGCCCGTCCCGGCTGTCCGGGGTGAGCAGGGCGCCGTCAAAGCACACGTCCCGCTCCACAAAGCCCCGCTCCAGGTCAAATACCCTGCCGCCGGAAATTCTCATCTTTTCTCGGCCTCCACCACGTGGGACAGCGCGCTCTCATCCGCCACCAGGGTGACGTCGGGGTGGAGCTGAAGGATAGAGGCGGGCATCTCCGGGGTGATAGGGCCGAAGAACGCCTTAGCCACCGCGTCCGCCTTGTCCGCGCCGCTGGCCACGATCAAAATCTTCCGGGCTCTCATAATGGTGCCGATCCCCATGGTGAGGGCCTGGCGGGGCACGTCGCCGGCGCTGGCGAAAAACCGGGCGTTGGCCTCAATGGTGCTCTGGGTCAGGTCCACCACATGGGTGGCCTTGGGAAATTCCCCGCAGGGTTCGTTGAAGCCGATGTGCCCGTTGCGGCCAATGCCCAGCAGCTGCAGATCGGCATAGCCCAGGCCCGCCACCAGCTCTTCATAGCGGGCGCACTCCACCCTGGGGTCGGCGGCCAGGCCGTCGGGCACGTTGGTGTTCTCGGGCCTGATGTCCACATGGTCAAACAGATTGGCCTGCATAAAATAGCGGTAGCTCTGGTCGTGGCCGGGCGCCAAGCCGCAGTACTCGTCCAGGTTCACCGAACGCACCTCTTTGAAGCTCAGGTCCCCCCGCTCGTACCACTTCACAAGCTGCTGGTAAGCTCCCACCGGGGAGGAGCCGGTGGCCAAGCCCAGCACGCAGTCGGGCTTGGATACCACCTGGGCAGCGATGATGGAGGCCGCCCGGCGGCTCATGGCGTCATAATCTTTTTCCCGATAAATGCGCATAACAATACACCTCTCTAAACCTCATTGAAGTCCAGCAGCCGGCAGCCGGCGGGACTCGCGGACATCCGGCAGACCTCGGCGCTTTGCCGCAGGCCCCCGGCAGACTGCTGCGAATCATGATGTTGATTGTATGATCTGTACTCTGTTTTGTCAAGCTTATGTGGAGAAAATTTACAATTCCCCGGCCTTACAGATGCTTATCGGCCAGAGCGTCGGCCACCCGCCTGCGGCGTTCTCGGCAGGCGTCCATATCCCGGCGGCACACCTCGTTAAACAGCACGTCCGTCAAATAGAGCTGGCTGATGCGCGCGGCAATGGAACCCGTCTGCAGCGGACTCTCCCGTGCGCCGCACTCCAGCACCACGTCGACGCAGGCCGCGCCGGGGGATTTGGGATAGTGGGTGATGAGGATCATCCTGGCCCCCCGCTCCTGGACGATCTTCACCACGTCCATCAAGTCCCTGCTGGCGCCGGAGTAGGAGTAGTAGAGCACCACGTCCCGGGGGGTGAGCATGGCGCACCGGATGGCCTGAAAGTGGGAGTCTTCCACGGCGTAGAAATTGGGCAGGGCGGTGGAAAACAGATGAGCCGCCTCCCGAGCCAGCACCATGGAGCCGCCCATCCCCATGCACAGCACCCGCTCCGCCGCGACCAGCAGATCCGCTGCGGCGGACACGCCGGCGGCGTCGAGCATGTTCATGGTCTGGGTGATGGCCTCCACATCGGCGGCGCACAGCTTGCGGCACATCTCGCTGAAGTCGTCCTCCGCGGCGATCTCGCCGTACAGGGGGTTGACGGGCTTTGCCCCGGCAGCCGCGCCCGCCACCGCCAGCTTGAAGGCGCTGTATCCCTTGTACCCCAGGCGGCGGCAAAACCGTGACACCGTGGCCTCCGCCACGTTGGCCACCTCCGCCAGCTCAGAGATGGACATGTACTGGCAATCTTGACGCTGAAGCATGATGTGGTCGGCGATTTTCCTCTCCGCCCCGGTGAGCTGGTAGTATTCCCGGTTGATTCTGGTAAATACGTCGCCGTACGGCATAGCGGCCTCCTTTCTGTGTCATGACAGCTGTCTCACCTATACTCTTATCATACCTTGTCTGTGGGGATTTCGTCAATAGAATTGATCAAATTATTTTTATTTAACCTAAAACCCCGCCAAAAAATTCAAGAAAATGCCAGGACGGCGCCCCGTTGAGGCGCCGTCCTTTCTATTCTCCAATGATCCGGTGGATCTCCGCCTCCACCTGCTTCACCTCAAACTCCAGCTCGGCGGCGGGCATGCGCACCGCGCCGTGTCCCAGGATAATCATCTGCTCCAGCCCGTCGGAGGTGGCCACCCGCACCCGGTGCTCCCGGCGCTCCTTTGCCAGGGCGTAGGTGGTCTTTTCGATATACATGTCCGCCGTCTCCGCCTCCTTGGTGTAGACCACGAAAACGTCCCCCGCCTTTTCCACTGAGCCGGGGTTCCCCTTCACCCTGTAGGCGTCGAACACCACGATGACCCGGCACTTTTTCCACCCCTGGTAGTTGCGCAGGCGGTCGATGAGCCGCGTCCGGGCCCCGTCCAGGTCCTCCCGGGCGACGGCGCGCAGGTCGTCCCAAGCGTGGATGATGTTGTAGCCGTCCACCAGCAGATAATCGTCCCCATCCCGGGTCTTGAGACCCTTCCAGGGCTTGGGCTTGGGCGCGGCGGACTTCTGCACAGGCCGGAAAGCGTGGGGCTTCACCGGGCCGTAGGCCCGCTCGAAGATGGCCTCCAGCTCCTTGTCCAGCGCCGCGCGGGACTCGTAGCTCATGGGCGGCTCCCGGCGCATCGGGGCCTCCTCCTGGGGGGCGGGGCGCTCCCCCTGGGGCCGCCAGCCGCTGTCCAGGTGCATGTGCTCCCGCACCTGGTCCCAGGGCACGTTGAATCCCGCCCCGTGGGCGCAGAACACCGATCCGGCGGGGTTGTCCACATCCCGCTCCGGGTCGTAGCCCGACGCCTCGATAACAGCGTCCGCATTGTGGCAGGGGCGGTAGCCCTCCACCGCGCAGGAGAACCGCCCCTGGCCCCCGGTGTAGGCCGCCACCTCGGTCCAGTAGCCCCCCACCTCAGACACCGGAACGCAGCCGGTGAGAACGGAGACGTCCCCCGCCGTCTCCGGCGGCTGGAAGTCCGCCCCCATGCGCTGGAGGTCGGTCATGGCCCGGCCCACGTTCCCGGTGGGCACCTCCAGCCGGAAGGAGTACCACGGCTCCAACAGCACGCTTTTGGCGCACATCAGCCCCTGCCGCACCGCCCGGTAGGTGGCCTGACGGAAATCGCCGCCCTCAGTGTGCTTCAAATGGGCCCGGCCCGTCAGCAGAGTGATCTTCATATCAGTGATGGGCGAACCGGTGAGCACACCCAGATGGGTCTTTTCCATCAGGTGGGTCAGCACCAGCCGCTGCCAGTTCCGGTCCAGCACGTTTTCCGAACAGGCGGTGTCCAGCACCAGCCCCGCGCCCCGCTCCATCGGCTCCAGCAGGAGATGCACCTCGGCGTAGTGCCGCAGGGGCTCAAAATGCCCAACTCCCTCCGCCGGAGCGGCGATGGTCTCCAAATACACAATACGGCCCGGCCCGAAGCCGACCTGCGCCCCAAACCGCCGCTCCATCAGCCGGGACAAGACCTCCAGCTGCACCTCGCCCATGAGATGCACCCGGATTTCCCCCAAAAGCTCGTCCCACTCCACCCGGAGCTGCGGGTCCTCCTCTTCCAAGATCCGCAGCTGACCCAGCAGCGTGTGGACGTCTCCCCCCGCCGGGGGCAGCACCTGGTAGGCCAGCACCGGCTCCAATTGGGGGCCCTCCCAGTCCGCTTCCGCACCCAGGCCCTGCCCCGTCCGGGTCCGGCTCAGGCCGGTGACGGCGCACACCGTCCCCGCCGGGGCCTCCTCCGCCGGGGTGAATTTCGCCCCGGAGTACAGCCGCAGCTGGGTGGCCTTCTCCTCCCAGTCCGGGCCTTTCACGGCGTCCCGGACCTTCAGCACGCCGCCGGTGACCTTCAGCCAGGTGAGCCGCTCCCCCTTCTCGTCCCGGGAAATTTTGAACACGCGGGCGGAAAGCTCCTCTGTCCAGTCCGGCTCCAGGGCAAAGCGGTCCAGGCCGTCCAGCAGCTCGTCCACCCCCTCCACCTTCAGCGCCGAGCCGAAGAAGCAGGGAAACAGCTTCCGCTCCACGATGAGCGCGGACAGGTCGGCGTCGTCCAGCGTCCCCGTCTCCAGGTAGCGCTCCATCAGCGCCTCATCGCACATGGCGGCGTGCTCCAGCACGTCCTCCCACGGCCCGGAGAAATCGGCGCAGCCGTCGCTCAGCCGCGCCCGGAGCTGGGACAGCAGCCCGCCCCGGTCCGTGTCCGGCTGGTCCATCTTGTTGACGAACAAAAATGTGGGCACCCCATGCCGCTCCAGCAGCTTCCACAGCGTCTCGGTGTGGCCCTGCACCCCGTCCGCGCCGCTGACCAGCAGCACCGCGCAGTCCAGCACCTGGAGCGTCCGCTCCATCTCGGCGGAGAAGTCCACATGGCCGGGGGTGTCCAGCAGCGTCACCTCACAATCCCCCCAGCTCAGCCGCGCCTGCTTGGAGAAGATGGTGATGCCCCGCTCCCGCTCCTGGGCATCGGTGTCCAGGAAGGCGTTCCCGTGGTCCACCCGGCCCAGCTTCCGCAGCGCGCCGGACCGGTACAGCATGGCCTCAGACAATGTGGTCTTGCCCGAGTCCACATGGGCCAGCATCCCGATGGTCAGCCGCTTCATCATCCACACCCCTCACGGCGGTCGCTCCGCCTTTTTCTCATCTCGATCAGTTAAACAGCTCCGCGTTTTCCTCGAACAGCTCCCGCACCTTTCGCTTCAGCAGCCGGTGGGAGGATTTTTTCAGCTCCGGGTCGGCGGCGATCAGCTCCGCCGCCGCTTCGCGGGCCTCCTTCAGCAGCTCCATGTCGGAGGCGAAATCCGCCACCTTCAGTTGGGGCAGACCGTGCTGGCGCTTGCCGAAAAAGTCGCCGGGACCGCGCAGACGCAGGTCCTCCTCCGCGATCTGAAACCCGTCGTTGGTGGCGCACAGCGCCTTGAGGCGCTCCCGGGCCGTCTCGCTGCGGCTGGCAGTGACCAGGACACACCAGCTCTGATGCTTTCCCCGGCCCACCCGGCCCCGGAGCTGATGGAGCTGGCTCAGGCCGAACCGCTCCGCGTTCTCCACCACCATCAGGGAGGCGTTGGGCACGTCCACCCCCACCTCAATCACAGTGGTGGACACCAGTATGTCCAGCTCTCCCCCGGCGAAGGCGGCCATCACCGCCTCCTTGTCCTTGGATTTCAGTCTGCCGTGGACCAAACCCACCCGCAGGTCAGGGAACACATTCTCCTGGAGCTCATGGGCGTAGGTGGTCACCGCTTTCAGGTCCATAGGCGCTCCCCCCGACTCTCCCCATTCGGGCAGGTCTCCGGACTCCTCCACCGAGGGGCACACGATGTATACCTGCCGCCCCTCGCCCACCTGCTTGCGGACGAAGCCGTACATCCGCTGCCGTTTGTCCTCCCCCACGGCAAAGGTGGCCACCGGCGTCCGCCCCGGCGGCAGCTCGTCCATGACGGACACGTCCAGATCGCCGTAGATGATGAGGGCCAGCGTCCGGGGGATGGGGGTGGCGGACATGACCAGCACATGGGGCGGGACGGCCCCGCCCTTCTCCGCCAGCGCCGAGCGCTGGGCCACGCCGAACCGGTGCTGCTCGTCGGCGATGACCAGCCCCAGCTCATGGTATTCCACCCCCTGGGAAAACAGGGCGTGGGTGCCCACGACGAGGTCGATCTCCCCCTGCGCCAAGGCGGACAGGAGCGCTTTTTTCTCCTTCCCCTTCACCGACCCGGTGAGCAGCGCCACCCGCACTCCGGCGGGAGAGAGCAGGGCGTCCAGCGTCCGGGCGTGCTGCTCCGCCAGCAGCTCGGTGGGGGCCATCAGGGCGCACTGCGCCCCGTTTTTCGCCGCCGCCCAAGCGCCAAAGGCCGCCACCGCCGTCTTGCCCGAGCCCACGTCGCCCTGGACCAGCCGGTTCATGGCCCTGCCGGACTTCAGATCGGCGGCGATGTCCTCCATGGCCTGCCGCTGGGCAACCGTGGGCGCGAAGGGCAGCAGGGCGGCAAACTCCTCCACCGCGCCGTCCATGATCCGCCCCTCCCCCGCCGAGCGGCGGTCCTTCAGCTGGGCCAGGCCGCAGGTGAGGACGAACAGCTCCTCAAACACCAGCCGCCGCCGGGCCATGGCCAGCGCCTCGAAATCCGTGGGATAGTGGATGTTTTTCCGGGCAAACTGGGTCTGGCACAGCCGGTGGGCCTTGCGCACCTGGGCGGGAAGCACCTCGGGCAGACCGTCCAGGCACTCGTCCACCGCCCGCCGGGTGACGCCCGCCAGCAGATTGTTGGAGATGCCCGCCGTCAGCGGGTACACCGGCATGATGAGTCCCGTGAACCGCGCCGCTCCCTCCCGCTCGAACACAGGGTTGGTCATGGAAAACAGGTTTCCCTGCCGCTCCACGGCGCCGTAGAACACATAGCTCTCCCCCCGGTGGAGCACCTCCCGGATGTAGTCCTGGTTGAAGAAGGTGATGTTCACCGTCCCTGACTCGTCCACCGCCTTCACCTTCACCAGAGACAGCCCCCGGCGGACGAAGCTTACCCGGGGCGTCTCCGCCACCACGGCGGACACACAGCAGGGCCGGTCCTGGGGCGCGTCCCGGAGGGCGCGGCACTCCCGCCGGTCCTCATACCGCTGGGGCAGGTGGTCCAGGGTGTCCCCCAGGGTGCGCAGGCCCAGCTTCTCCAGCTTTTTCCCCCTGGCGGGACCCACCCCCGGCAGGTCGGTCAGGGGCGTCTCACGTGTCAGCGGCATCCGCTCACCTTCTTTCCCGGTCTTTGCCGTCTAGTTTACCACATCTTCCCGGTCGAAAACAATCCCCAGGGGATTTTTCCCGCCTGAGCTGGTATAAATTGCATCTCCTCCGTCCACAATAGGCCCGGAGGTGTTGTTATGAACAACAAACGAACATGGATCGAAAAGTTAGGCGATTTCATCTCAGGAAAGGGTTTCTATCTTGTGGTACTCATCTGCGTGGCCGCCATCGCCCTGTCCGGCTACTATCTGGTTCAGGGCGTGCGCGGCGGCCTGGACGAAACTCTGGATCAGCCGGTGTCCGGCTCCGCCGCCATCCGGGGCACACCCTCCGCCGCGCCGTCGGCCGGCCCCTCCGTGAAGCCCACCGCCCCCCCCGCCGCGGGTTCCGCCCAGATCACGGCGCCCCCGTCGGCCGTCCCTTCCGCCGCGCCCTCCATTCAACCTCAGCCCTCAGCGGCCCCCGCGCCGTCCGCGGCCCCCGCCCCGCTGGTCTTTACATGGCCGGTGAAGGGCACAATTATCGCCGGATTTTCGGCGGAGGCGCTGGCCTATAGCGAGACCATGGGTGACTGGCGCACCCACAACGGCGTGGACATCGCCGCCTCGCTGGGCGCCCAGGTGCTGTCCGCCGCCGCGGGCACGGTCAGCGCCGTCTATGAGGACGATCTCATGGGCACCGTGGTGGAGATCGACCACGGCCAGAACGGCTTGAAAAGCCAGTACGCCAACCTGGCCGCCGTCCCCACCGTCCAGGTGGGCGACGAGGTGAGCACCGGGACGGTCATCGGCTCCGTGGGCCAGACCGCCGCCTCCGAGAGCGGCCGGGCCGCCCATCTCCACTACGCCTTGCTGAAGGAGGGCTATCCCGTCAATCCCGCCGACTACCTGCCTGAACAGTAAAGCCTTCTATGAGCGCAGAGGAAAAGCCCTGGCCCGCGGCGCGGGTCAGGGCTTTTCCTCTGTTACATCAAAGCTGGAGGGAGGGGGCGGAATAGGCCCGGCCCGCCAGCTCGCTGTTGAGCATGTACAGGGCCTTGGCGTCGCCGCCGAACAGCTCCATCTTGCGGATCATGTCGGCGGAGTTCTTCTCCTCCTCGCCCTGCTCCTTGACGAACCAGTCCAGGAACTGCACCGTGCGGAAGTCGTTGACGGACTGGGCGGCGGCATAGATGGCGTTGATGAGGCCCGTGACATACTGCTCGTGGACGTGGGCGGCCTTCAGCGGGTCCATCAGCGTCTTGAACTCCTTGTCCGGCTTGGCGATGGCGCCCAGGGTCACGGTCTCGCCGTTGTTGTGCAGGTACTTGTAGATGAGCATGCCGTGGTCCTGCTCCTCCTTAGCCTGGATCTCATACCAGTTGGCAAAGCCGTCCAGCCCCTGGGCGCTGTAGAAATTGGCCATGTCCAGGTATAAGTAGGCGGAGTACAGCTCCTTGTTGATCTGATCGTTCAGCAGCTCGGCAACCTTTTTATCCATCATTGAAAACACTCCCTATTTTATAGAATTTTGCCGCATGGCGCTCTCATTGGAAGTATATCACGTTTTGCCCCGGTGTCAACCGTTTTTCGCCCCATGAAAGGAGCGCCCGGCCCTGGGGCCGGACGCTCTGGCGGGTTCATTCGCCGAAAAACTCATTGAGCACCGCGCGGCAGTTGTCCACCACGCCGGTATCCTCGCCGGTGAGGGTGGTCAGGTCCTCCACCGCCACCGCGTTGCCGCCGAACGCCTCAGCGTACCGGGTGAGGATGGCCCGGAGAAGGGCCACGGTGACGATCTCATCGCCGTCCGCGTCCCCGTCGATGAGGCCGTTCTCCACCGCCCAGGTCCACAGCTCGCCGGAGCCGCCCGCCCGCCGGAACAGCTCCTCCAGCAGAGTCCTGGCCGCCGCGGGGCGGGCCAGGGGGTCGGGGGCGGGGTCCGGGCCGGGGCCGGGATCGGGCGTGGGGGGCACATAGGGCGCGGCTTTGACTGTGACCTTGCTGGCGTCCACTTTCTCCGGCACCTTGCCGTAGAGCGTGCCGCCGTTCAGCTTGACGGTGCCGCTGCCAGCTATGGCCGCGCCGTCTTTCACCGTGCTGCCCACCGTGCCGCCGTCCATGGTGAACGTGCTATCCTCTACCTGCACGCCTGTTTTACCGGTGACGGTGGCGCCCGATATGGTGGCATTGCCGCTGTTCTTCACATATACGCCCTGCTTATCGCCGCTGACGGTGCCGCCCGTTATGTCGGCGGCGCCGCCCCGCACAAACACGCCGCAACCCCCTTTGTTGCTGACGGTGCCGCCCGTCCCGGAGTCCTGGAGGGTCAGCTGGCCGCCGGACACGACGATTGTGTAGGTATCCCCCTCGTCTGTGAGGGTGTGGCCGTTCAGGTCCAGGGTCACGTTGCCCTTACTGATCCTAGCGCCGGTATCATCGTTATGGTCCATCGTGATGGTGCCGGTTTTGCTCGGGCTTGCCTCAATCGCATCGACGCCTATCTGGACGGTGTCCACCGTATTCGTCTGACCGTCAATGGTCACGGTGTGGGCCAGCGCCGGGAGCACCAGCCCGGCGCACAGCGCCAGGGACAGGCCCACGGACCCGGCCCGTTTCCATAGCTTCATTTCCTCATCCTTTCTGTGTTTTTATGTACGTGGCTTAACGGTCCTTTCGTGTCCCAATGGGACACGAAGAAACGGCTAGCCGTTTCTTCACCAGAACGGGGCGGGGACCCTTCGGCCCCCGCCCCGCTCTTTACGCCCGGATCAGTTCAGCTCTCCATATGGCGGCCCAGAAAGCCGGCCACCGTCTGGGCCAGCTTCAGCTCCACCTCCCCCAGAGCGGGGGCGTCCCCGTCGGACACGAAGGCCACGCAGCCCAGCACATCCCCTTCGGACAAAATGGGCACCGCGATGAGCACCCGGTACTTGTCCGTGCCGTCGCACAGGGGCAGGGCCTGCTCCGTTTGGACGCTCCGGCGCTCCTCCATCACCTGCTCCACCTGGGGGGAGACCCGCTTGTCCACCACCTCCCGGCGGGGGACGCCGCCGGCGGCGATGACGCTGTCCCGGTCGGTGATGACGGCGGGCAGGCCCGCCACCCGGCTGATGGTGTCGCAGAGCTGGGCGGCAAAGTCGGACACATCGCCCAATTGAGAGTATTTTTTGAAAATGACGCCGCCCTCGCGGTCGGTGTAAATCTCCAAGGGGTCGCCCTCGCGAATACGCATAGTGCGGCGGATCTCCTTGGGGATCACCACCCGGCCAAGATCGTCGATGCGGCGCACGATCCCAGTTGCTTTCATGGTGTTCCTCCTGCGTTGTGTTTATATCGTTCCATCGGTAGTATCCGCAGGATTTGCCAGCGTATTCAATTTTCCCCGCTGGTTTTCTCTGGAAGAAACGGCGGAAAATTCTTCCAAAAAGCCTAACGGCCATCAAAATTTTCTCTTGACAAACAGTCACTTCTTTTATATAATTCATCAGATGCCTGTACTTTAACGCTTTTACTCGGCAAAGCAAAGGAGGTTCTCCATGGAAGACAACAACACCCCTTCTCAGGAGCTGGAGGAAACGGCCCAAAAGCTGCTGGAGGAGAAGGAGGCGGATTCCCGCACCCGGACCTACACCGGCCCCATGGGAGTCGCCGTCACCGTCCTGCTGTGCCTTTGGACCGTGTTTCAGCTGTATTATAGTACCATCGGCCTGATCAGCGCCGTCAATCTGCGGGCTATCCACTGCATTTTTCTGCTGGCCTTCACCTTCCTGCTCTACCCCACCTATAAAAAAGAGCGCCGGGTGCGCAGGCTTCCCCCCATCTGGGATATCGTCCTCATCGCCCTGTCCGCCGCCACCTTCGGCTATCTGATCCTGAACTACACCCGGATCGCCCAAAACGGCGGCCGGGTCACCCAGATGGAACTGGTCATCGCCGGCGTCGCCCTGGCGCTGGCCTTCGAGGCCGCCCGCCGGGCCTCGGGCAACCTTGCCATCCTGGCCGCCATCTTTCTGGCGTATAATTGGTTCGGCGCTTACATCCCCGGCAAGCTGGGCCACAACGGCTTCACCTTAAAGCGGGTGTTGTCCACCCAGTTCTGGGGTACCCAGGGCCTGCTGGGCACCGGCGTCGGCGTATCCGCCACTTACATCTTCCTCTTTGTGGTGTTCGGAGCCTTCTTAAAGTACAGCGGTTTCTCCAAGTTCATCAATGACTTTTCCCTGACCCTGGTGGGCCAGACCCCCGGCGGTCCCGCCAAGGTGGCGGTGCTGGCCTCCGCCCTCATGGGTATGATCAACGGCTCGGCCATAGCCAACGTGGCCACCACCGGCACCATCACCATCCCTCTGATGAAGCAGACCGGCTACAAAAAAGAATTCGCCGGGGCGGTTGAGGCCGTGGCCTCCACCGGCGGGCAGTTCTGCCCTCCCATCATGGGCGCGGTGGGCTTTGTCATGGCGGAGTTTTTAAACCTGAGCTACACCTACGTTATGCTGGCCGCCATTGTTCCCGCGTTCCTCTATTACTTAGGGCTGCTCTTTGCCGTCCACTTCGAGGCCAAGCGGCTGGGACTGTCCGGTCTTTCCAAGGAGAATATCCCGGATGCCATGAAGGTGCTCAAGGAGCAGGGCCACCTGATCATCCCCCTGGCCGTCCTCATCGCCATGATGTTTATGGGCTACACCCCCCTGTTCGCCGCCGTGGTGGCCATCGCCGCCACCGTAGCCGCCAGCTGGCTGCGTAAGGAAACCCGCATGACCTGGGACAAGATCGTGGCCGCCTGTGTGGAGGGCGCCAAAGGCGCGGTTTCCGTGGGCGTGTGCTGCGTCATCATCGGCGTCATCATCGGCACCGTCACCCTCACCAGCCTGGGGCTGAACATGGGTTACCTGATCCTGTCCGTGGTGGAGAACACCAACATCTACGTCACCGGCGCCCTGGTGATGATCATGTCCACTATCCTGGGCATGGGCGTGCCCGGCGTGGCCGCCTACGTCATCGTCCAGGCGGTGGCCGTCCCGGTGCTCATTGAGGTGAACGTCCTGCCCATCTCCGCCCATATGTTCTGCCTGATCTACGCCTGCCTGTCCAACATCACCCCGCCCGTGGCCATGAGCAGCTACGTCGCCTCGGGGATCGCCGGGTCCAACCAGACCAAGACCGGTCTGCTGTCGGTGCGCCTGGGCCTGATCGGCTTTCTGATCCCCTTCTTCTTCCTGGACAACCCCATTCTCCTCATCGGAGCGGACCCCGCCGCCACCCTTGCGGGCAGCCTGTGGGCCTTCTTCACCGCCTCGGTGGGCACCGTGGCTCTGGTGGGCGGCCTGGAGGGCTGGTTCCTCCGGAAATCCAGCTGGCTGGAGCGGGCGGTCCTCATCGCCGTGGCCCCGCTGATGCTCTACCCCGGCTCCCTCACCGACGCCATCGGCTTTGCGGTGCTGGCGGCCGTCATCCTGTTCCAGTGGTTCACCCGTCGTCCTGCGTCCCCCATGCCGGGGAACGCTTGACAATACAGCGATAAACAGATTGAAAGGAAGTTCAAGGAACATGAAAAAGACACTTTCTCTTGCGATGGCCGCCGCCCTCATGCTGAGCATGCTGGCCTCCTGCGGCAGCGGCACCGGCGGCACAAGCAGCGCCGCCCCCTCCTCCGACGTCCAGACCTCCGCCGACGTCCCCAGCGCTCCCGCCACGGAGTCCGGCGCCGAACCCGACCCCGTCACCATCAACTTCCCCACCGCCACCTCCGGCGGCGCCCTGTACGCCGTGGGCGCGGCCATCACCAACCTGTGGGACACCGAGATCTCCTACGTCAGCGCCTCCAGCCAGGCCTCCAACGGCGGCATTGACAACCTGAACCAGGTGTCCGACGGCGAGGCCCAGGTGTCCATCGCCATCAGCTCCAACTGCTACCAGTGCCTCAACGGCACCGACAGCTTTGAGGGCTACGCCTACGGCGACCTGAAGGTCATCGCGGGCCTGTACTTCAACCCCAACCAGGTGGTGGTCACCGAGAAGTCCGGCATCACCGACCTGGCCGGCGTAAAGGGCAAGCACTTCGCCGTGGCCGCCTCCGGCTCCAGCGTGGAAGGCGAGTGCAGGAATCACTTCACCGCCGCCGGCCTGAACTACCCCGACGACATCGACTGTGAGTACATCGCCTTCAACGACGCCGCCGATATGCTCCAGAACGGCACCATTGACGGCGCCTGGATCATGTCCGGCGCCCCCGCCGCCTCCGTCACCCAGGCCTGCACCTCCGGCTGCAGGGTGCTCAGCATCAGCGACGAGGTAATCTCCGCCCTCCAGGCCGAGTACCCCTGGTATGCCCCCATGACCATCCCCGCGGGCACCTACCCCAACCAGGATGAGGACATCCAGACCTCCGCCATCAAAATGGTCATGTTCTGCCGGGGCGACCTGAGCGAGCAGGCGGTCTACGACCTCACCAAGACCTTCTGGGAGAACATCGACAAGCTGGGCGAGGCCCAGGCCAACCTGAAGGGCCTGACCCCTGAGGAGGCTGTGAAGGACATCGCCGACCTGCCCCTGCACTCCGGCGCGGAGAAGTACTACAAGGAGATCGGCGTGCTGTAATCCAGGCGCTTTCTCCACGCGCCCCTGAAATATACGCCATATAACCGCAGAGGCCCCGGGAAAATCTTCCCGGGGCCTCGTTTTTACGGCTTAATCTCAAAATTGAACCGCAGGCTTTTGTGGGCCGCTCACATCCCGAACACGTCCCTGGCCCGCCTCATATTCTCCATAATCGAGACCTGGAAGGGGCACCGCTTCTCGCAGGCGCCGCAGGCGATGCACTCGCCCGCGTGGTGCTCCAGCGCGGCGTAGTGCTCCCGGACAGTCTCCGGCACCTGTCCCTGCGCCTCGGCCAGATTCAGGAACTTGGTGATGGAGGCCACATCCAGCTTTTTCGGGCAGGGGGCGCAGTGGCTGCAGTACATGCAGTGTCCCTTCCAGCTGATGTTGGGGAAAGCGGCCAGGGCGGCGGCGTAGTCCCGCTCTTCTCCGTCTGCGTCCTCATAGGCCGCGCTCTGCCGCAGCTGGTCCACACTGTGGGCCCCCGCCAACACGCAGGCCACCGCCGGACGGGTGAGGGCGTAGTGGATGCACTGGTGGGCGGTGAGAGCCTTGCCCGCCGGGGACAGCGACGCGTCCAGCAAATCGCCGCCGCCAAAGGCTTTCATCACCGTGATGCCCACCCCTTTGGCCTGGCACACCTCGTACAGCCTCTGCCGCTGGGGGTCCATGTTTACCAGTGGCGCGGCGTATGCCTCGTCCCTCCAAAGGTCCTCCACGTCCTCGCTGGCGGGCTGGAGGTCGTAGCAGGGATTCACGCTGAACATCAGCACCTCGACGTGCCCGCTCTCCACTGCGGCCAACGCCACCTCAGGATTGTGGCTGCTCAGGCCGATGTGCCGAATGGTCCCCGCCCGTTTCAGCTCCAACGCGTAGGCCAGCACCGGCCCCTCCGCGATCTCCCGCCAGTCGGCCATGGAGTCGCAGTAGTGGATCATCCCCACGTCCAGATAATCTGTCTGCAGCAGCTCCATCATCTCTGAAAAGCCCCGCTTCACCTCGCCGATGTCCCGGGTTCGCTTGTACTGGCCGTCTTTCCAGACGGAGCAGATGTGGGACTGGATGATAAACTTTTCCCGGCGGCCCTTCAGCGCCTCTCCCACGGCGGCGCGCACCGCCGGGTTGGAGGCGTAGAGATCGAAGTAGTTGACGCCCAGCTCCTCCGCCGCGTCGAACATAGGCATGGTGTTTCTGCACTCGTCCTCCGCAAAGCCCTCGCATCCCATGCCGATCTCGCTGACCAGCAGACCGGTTCTGCCTAATTCACGGTAACGCATACCGCTCCTCCTTTGATTTTATTTGCCGCTTCCTCATATCCGCCGTCACATTCCGATCATGGCGCTGAATTCCGACATCATTTCGGAAATCTTGATCTGCTGGGGGCACACCTGTTCGCAGCTTCTGCACCCGACGCAATTGGCGGGCCGCTTCTCCTCGGGCATGCTGCCCACCGCCATGGGGGCGATGAAGCCGCCGCCCGCGGCCTTGTGTTCGTTGTACAGGGCGATCAGCTCCGGGATGGGCAGCCCCTGCGGGCAGTGGCCGGTGCAGTAGTGGCAGGCCGTGCAGGGCAGCCCCGCCGACCTGACCTCCTCGTCCACATGCTTCACCAGCGCGTCCAGTTCCGCCCGGCTGAGCGGGGCGTCCGTTTCATAGGTCGTGATATTCGCCTTCAGCTGCTCCATCGTGGACATGCCGGACAGCACCAGGGTCACGCCCGGAACGCTCTGCAGAAAGCGAAACGCCCATCCGGGGACGCTCTCCTCCGGCCGCATGGACTTCATGACGGCGGTCAGGCCCTCGGAGGCCTTTGCCAGCTTGCCGCCCCGCAGCGGCTCCATGACCCATACCGGGATACCGGCCTCGTCCAGCAGCGCCGCCTTCTCCTGGGCGTTCTGGAAATGCCAATCCATGTAGTTGAGCTGGAGCTGGCAGAATTCCATGTGCGCCCCGTAGGCGTCCAGGAAGCGGCGGATCACCTCCACGCTGCCGTGGGCCGAAAATCCCAGGTGGCGGATGCGCCCGTTTTCCTTCTGCTTGAGCAGGTACTCCAGAATCCCGTATTTCGGGTCCAGATAGGCGTCGATATTCCCCTCGTAGACGTTGTGGAACAGGTAGAAGTCAAAATAGGGCGTCCGGCACTTTTTGAGCTGCTTCTCAAAAATCTCCTCCACCTTGTCCATATTGGCCAAGTCGTACCCCGGGAATTTGCTGGCCAGGAAGTAGCTCTCCCGTGGATATCCGCTCAGGTACTTCCCGGCCACCAGCTCCGAATTGCCGTTGTGGTACCCCCACGCCGTATCAAAATAATTGATCCCATTTTGATAGGCGTAGTCGATCATTTCCGCCGCCGCGGCCTCGTCCACCACGCCGTCGTCCCCGCCCACCACGGGCAGGCGCATCATGCCCAGCCCCAGGCCGGAAAGCCGCTCCTCTTGAAATTGCCTGTAAATCATGGCTCAAATCCTCCAATCATATGACTTCAGGACTCCTGTTCCGGCGCGTCCGCGCCGCAGGAAGCGCTCTTGTTCCAGATCAGCTTCCCCGTCTCCACCGCGGCCTCATACCGTTCAATCTTGTACTCAAGGCGCTCCAGCTCTTTTTGGCACTTCTCGATTTGCTTTTGGAGCTCTCCCCGCACCTGCCTGAGCAGGTCCCGCCGGGCGGAAAATGTTTCGTCCCCCTGCCGGCACAGCCTTACGTATTCGGCCACCATCTCCACGGGGACGCCGGCATTGCGCATGCAGATGGCGTTCTCCACCCAGCCCACGTCCTGCTCGGCGTAATTCCGGATTCCCTTTTCCGTCCGGCCGACGGCCGGGATGGCCCCCACCCGCTCGTAATATCTGAGGGTATCCGGCGTGATATGATATCGCTCACACACTTCTTTGATCGTCACAGCTGTCGCCTCCAAATCCGAACGGCTTTATTATACAGGCTGGAGTCAACTCTAAGTCAAGTGATTTTTTGAGAAAACTTTCCTCGCCTTCCTGTTCCCTCGCGTTTTCCATATGTCCCGCCCTTTTGATCCATGCAGAACGCGGGAAGCGCCGTCCCTGCCGACGGCGCTTCCCGCTCCACTGCTTATCCTGATTTTACGCTTCCGCCGCCGGAGGCGCTCCCCGGCGGCGGGCCGCAAGGCTTGTTTTAAACCGTCAGCCCTTTTGAGGCTCCGGATGGGCGGCGGCTCCGGCCTCCATCATGGCCTTGACCTGTCCGTCCGTGTAGCCCAAGGAGGCCAAAATCTCCTCGGTGTGTTCCCCGCAGTAAGGACCGCGCCTGTACGGGGGCAGGGGAGTGTCGGTGAACATCACGGGGGGGCGTACCAGGACGCGCTCGTTCCCGTTCTCATACCGCATTTTGTAGAAACAGTCGGCGGCCCACGCCTGCTCGTCCCTCAGCAGCTCGTCCCAGGTCTGGGCCACAGCGTAGGGGATATCGGCGGCCTTGAACCGCTCACACCACTCGGCCAGGTCCTTTTGGGCTGCGGCCTCCACCAAGATGCCGTAAAACTCCTCCAAATTTTCCTGGAGATTGGCCTGGGGGTAGA
Source organism: uncultured Oscillospiraceae bacterium (assembly GCA_949948775.1). Classification (GTDB taxonomy): domain Bacteria; phylum Bacillota; class Clostridia; order Oscillospirales; family Oscillospiraceae; genus Enterenecus. Next base: position 24,520 of record CATLHC010000011.1, on the reverse strand, counting down.
ACCGGGGGTCGCCCACCAGGTCGGCCCGGTCCATGGCGGTGACGAAGCGGTCGTACATGGCGTCGTAGGCGGGGGCGGAGAACTGCACCCACCGGCCGTCCCGGGTCTTCTGGGGCAGGTTGAAGGGGTTGGCCACGCTTTTGCGGGTGATGGGGTACTGGGTGGACCTGTCGCCGTACTGGGAGGCCTGGAGCATGATGGCCACGTCCCAGATGGCGGAGTGGAGCAGGCTGACGGTGACCTTGTCCCCCATTCCGGTGCGGGAGGCCCGGTAGAGCGCGGCCAGCAAGCCGCTGGCCAGGTTCATGGCCACCTGGTGGTCCCCCACGCCGGGGATGGTCATCATGGGCACGTGGTCCTTGTCAAACAGGGTGCCCAGCATGCCGCCACGGGCGAAGAAGGCGGTGAAATCGAAGCCGGGAAGGTCCTTGTCCGGGCCCTTCTCGCCGTAGCCGGTGACGTAGCCGTACACCAGCTTGGGGAATTTCACCTTTAAGCTCTCATAGTCCAGCCCCTGTTTTTTCAGCGACCTCTCCCGGACGTTGGTGATGAAGATGTCGGCGGTTTCGATGAGCTTGAGCAGAACCTCCAGGCCCTCGGGGGTCTTGGTGTTCAAGCAGACGCAGCGCTTGTTGGCGTTGTCCAGGTCGAAGCTGGTGTTCTCGTAATCGCCCAGGGGACGGCCCTCGTTGATGGCGGTGCCCCGCAGGGGGTCCCGGCCCGGGGCCTCCACCTTGACGACGTCCGCGCCCAGGTCGGCCAGATAGCGGGCGCAGGAGGGGGCGGCCACGAAGGTGGCCATCTCAATAATCTTTACCCCCTCCAGGGGGCGGGGAAGTTGGGTCATGGGATTACCTCCTTGTCAAGATCAGCGCACCAAAGTGAATCCGGCCAGTGTGAACAAGCCCGCAAATATGGCACAGGGAATGACGCCACACCAGATATTGCCGTGCTTGCGGTATAGATAGGTAACCACGCCGGTGGTGCCACCCATCATGTAGCAGTAGCCGAAGGCGAAGTCCAGCGCACCCACGCAGGTGCCCACGCCGGGAATGTTGGGCAGCTGCTCAAAGACCGCTTGGCCGGTCCCGATCATCATATTGCCGCCATACTGGATCACCAGCAGCAGGAACAGGGCAAATGCAGTGATCACAGTATTCACTGTAACGGCGATCCAGGTATCCTTGCGCTCGTTCCCGGTGGAGGGGAGGACCCGCTGATTGATGTTGCCCAGGAACATGACCGTGAAGATGATGAGCATATAGGGGATGGCTTTGACGATGCGCACCGGGCTGGGCTTCAGGTAGGTGGACAAATTCCAAACCTGATAGTTGATGCCGAAGAACCCCTCCATTGCGGTCATCCACAGGCCGAAGAAGCAGACGGTGACCAGGGCCAGAATCAATGATTTGCCCACATTGGACCACTTGATCTTTTCCCCGGACGCGGCCAGACAGTAATCGGCCGCTGTGACGGTCTCGCCGGCCTTTTTGCGCTGGCTGGCCTTGACGACCGTGCGGATCGTGCCGATCAAAGCCACTGCCAGCAGCCACAACATGATCCCATTGAGATTGACGGAGGTAAGGATCTTAGACTCACGGAAGAAAGACATACCGAAGTAGGAGACGTGAATGAACAGCAAGGCGGGGATAACCACGCTGAACAGGATATCCAGCGCCCACCCTTTGGCGCCCCGCAGTTCCTTCCGGGGCACGCGGGCAAAAGCAATGGAACCAAAGAATTCCGTCTGCATCAACAGGTTAAGGAAAGCGGCCAGGGCAAACATCATCGTGACGCATGCTACGCCGGAAAACAGCTGTTGAGGCACCCACGCCTGGTCGGACAGGGGCAGCGGGTTAGGCGCAGGGACCACACTGGTCACATAGTCAATGAGATGATCCAGGGTCTCACTGCTGATATTGCCGGTCTGGTGGAGGGTACCGTTGGCCACCATGTAACGGAAGGTAGTACCGTTAATGTCATAGTCCTTGCCGGGGACCACAGGCTCGGGCAGGGCGAAGCGCTCTGTAATGGCGTCGGCACAGGCCTGGACATCGCCGATAAACTCCCAGTTGTACTGGTCTGCCACCGCCTTAATGACGCCAAAATTGAAGTCGCAACCCTCAACAGGCATGGTCAAATTGGGGCCCAAGCAGGTTACGATGGTGGATACATTGTCAGGCAGAGCGGCGGCTACACTCGTGCAGGTGCCGCACCCGGCGGAGTAGCCCACACAGATGATGTTGTCCGTCTGAACATACCCTAAAGTAGACACATATTTGGTCAGTGCGACGGCCTGAGCCTGGCGATCGTTCACATCCGATTCACCACCGCCGGATAGGTCCGGAGAGAACACCACATAGCCTCGCCGGGCCAGTTCCATAGACCAGGTATCATTGGAATGGCCCTGATTAGAGCGGCCATGGAACATCATGACTACTGGAACGGGATTTTCATTAGAAACGCCTTTGGGAACATAGGCAAGCGAGCTAATCATGGAGCCATTGTCACCGGTGATCGTGACGCGCTTAATTTTTACAGCCCCCCACGCGGTCTGGAATCCCCAGATAAAGATGCTGGACACCAGCAGGATCGCCAGGGTGATGCAGAAAAAGCGTACCGCCTGCTGTTTTGCGTGTGTCTTGCTTGTTGTTTTTTCCATTTGTTCTTCTCCTCTCTTTACTCCAAAACATCGCGGAAGGTCTCCAACAGGGTCCTAGCTTGCTCAAAGTTTACCATCTGCCGATCTATCTCCACAAGCGCCACAGGCAGCCCCGCCGCCTGGCATTCGCGCTTGATAAACGGCACGTCGAACTCCTCCGGGTCGCAGAACTTGGTGAGCGCCACCACCACGCCCTTGGCTCCGCGGGCCTTCGCCTGTTCTACGACGGTGCGGGGGCGCTTCTTGTCCGGGTCGTACAGCACCGAGCAGCAGCCCATGGCGGCGAACTTCTCCGCCAGCGCGTCCAGGGGGTCCCCGGTCTCGGCGCAGTCGGTGCGGTACTGGCGGCTCTGGGCGGCCACGTCGTCGGCGGCGATGTGCAGGCCCAGATCGTCAAAAATGTCCAGCAGGGCGGGGCTATCGCACAAAATGCCGGTGGTCATCACCTTTATCTTGGGCGCGCCGGGCTCCTCACCCTCCAGGGCAGCCAGCAGCTCCTCCACCCAGGCGGTGTGCTCCTCCTTTTTCATGAAAAACGCGCTCTTAAACAGGTCGGACCGCTGGGCGGCGCCGATCTCCGCGTGGACGGCCAGAGCCTCGTCCAGCCTGCGCATGGCGGCGTTGTGGGCGTTGTAGACCTTGATGGACTCCGCCAGCCCGGCGGGGTCGAATTTGGCCCCCGTGGCCCGCTCCAGGTCGGCGATCACCCGCTCATAGCCCGCCCGGGTGAAGCCGGTCCCCACCCTGCCCCAGCGGTTCTGGGGATAGGTCATGGGGATGAAGGGGATGGCGGGCACGGCGTACTTCCAGTTTTGCCCCAGGCACTTCAGGGAGTCACACAGGGAGGGGATGACGATGGCCGACGCGCCATCGTAGACCCCCTTCATGCCCAGCTCCAGGATGGACTGCATCACCGAGCAGATGAACGCGGGGAAATACTCCTTCGCGCCCTCCAGGGGCATGTCCGCCCCCCAGGCCCCCATGGGCACCAGCCCCATGGCGTGGACAAGCTCCTCCGGGGTGTAGACGGGGGCGGTGAGCACCACCCTCTCCCCCGCCTCCAAATATTTTTTCATCTGGCCCCTGGGGTCGGAGGCCACCGCGTGGAAGCGGCTCAGAAGCTCCCGGGTGTTCATACGCTCTCCCCTCCTTTCCTGGAATCCATGATCTCGGTGAGGCCCTGAACCCGGGTGTCATACTGGGCCTCGGAGAAGTTACGGGGATCGGCCTGGTCGCCGTCGAAGGACACCACGGGGATGTGGCAGGCCGCGCCGATCTGGCGGCTCATCTCGGGCATAAACCCGCTCCACAGCTTGCAGGAGCGGTTGGTGTGGACCAGCAGGCCCTCCACGCCGTTGTCCCGGCACAGCTTCACCCGCTTGTCACGGGCGGTCTCCAGGTTGATGGCGTTGGGCACTTTGCAATAGGCCCGGATCATACCGTCGAAGCTGTCGTAGTCGAAGCCGAAGGCGTCGGCGTAGATGGTGGTCACCATGTTGACGCCCCGGCTTTTCAGCCCGGCGGAGGTCACCCGCAGCCAGGGCCAGCAGGCGATACCCTCGAACATGATGCGGTACTTTTCCTCGGTGCGGAAGGTGGATTTTCCGGTCTCTACGTTCTCCTGGTACTCCTTCAAAAGCGTCTCCATGGCCTCGGCGGCCTCCGGCTTGCCCCGTGCGGTGACCATGACCGCCATGTGGTTCAAGAGGTCGAAGCCGTTGAAGGGGCTGGGGGTGTACCGGGCCATGGCGGTGGCGGCCAGCCAGGCCCGACTGGTGCGGCAGGAGTTGCTCATGACCTCTTGGAACCTCTCGTCGCTCCACTTTTTGCCGGTGATCTCCTCCAGCCGCCGGACGGCCTCCAGGAACTGGCCCTTCACGTAGGCCGCCTGGGCCTCGGACACCTCGTCGTCCGGGTTGAAGGGGATGTCCAGCATGATGAGGGGCACGTTCAGCTCCCGGGACAGGTTCTCATACCACTTGATCATGCAGCTGCAGATGTTGCTGCAGCACAGCAGCACGTCGGGCATGGCCACGTCCTGCTCCGGGCAGGACTTCAGCTTGGCGTAGGCCAGGCTGATGCGGGCGTAGGCGCAGATGTCGTTGGAATAGCCGTCGGTCTCCGCCTCCTCGCACATCCGGGCGCCCGCGCCCCGGGCGGCGATGCCCGCCGCCTGATTCTCCGGGTAGACGGTGGCGATGCCCATGGTCTCCGGGATCTCCACGGGGAAATTGCTGGACACCCAGGCCACTTTCTCCCCCCGGGCCTTGGCGGCAACGGCGTCCTTATAGGCGTCCGCCGCGATCTTGCTCAGCTTGTACTTCGCCGAGCTGGGATCGGGGGGTGTGCGGGGCTTTTTAATTTCCTCAGCCATACTTAACCTCTCCTCTCTGACCTTCCGATTTGTGCCAAGCGTGCAGCGCGGCGCCCAGCGCGCCCGCCAGCTGTGCCTGGGCCGACCAGACGATGGGCACGCCCAGCGCCCGCTCCAGCGCCCGCCGGACGCCGCCGTTCCGAGCCACGCCACCGCTCATACACACCTGTTCCTTTACACCCGCCCGCTTGGCCAGCGCCGCCACGCGGGAGGCCACCGACACGCAGATGCCCGCCACCACATCCGGCACGGGAGTGCCTGCCGCCAGCTGGGAAATGACCTCCGACTCGGCGAACACCGTGCAGGTGCTGGAGATGGGCGCGGCCTTTTCCGCCTGGGCCGCCAGAGCCTCCAGCTCCCCGATGGGGACACGCAGCACGCCCGCCATCACCTCCAAAAAACGGCCCGTCCCGGCGGCGCACTTGTCGTTCATGACAAAATTGGCCATCCGGCCGCCAGCGTCCAGCTCAATAACTTTGGCGTCCTGCCCGCCGATGTCGATGACGGTGCGGGCCTCGGGAAATAGAAAACGGTTCCCCAGGCCGTGGGCGGTGAGCTCACTGATGGTGAGGTCCGCTCCCTTCCAGGAGGCCCGGCCGTAGCCCGTGGCCACGCAGCAGGCCACATCCTCCGGGGCCGCTCCCGCCGCGGCCAAGGCCTCGGAATAAGCGCGCTCCGGCCCGGCCGTGCCGATGCCCATGTCCACCAGAGCGGCGCCGGCAACCTCCCCATCGCTCAGCAGCACACACTTCGACGTGGTGGAACCCACGTCGATCCCCGCAAACAGCAATTTGCCTCCCCCCTGCAATCAAAATCTTAGTTTTCTGGTAAGACCAGATAACTAAGATTTATTATATGGGAGGCGACGATCGATGTCCATACACGGATTGTTAAAATCTTATCCCTCTAATTTGTCTATTTTTTCTAAAACACCGGCGTTTTGTAAAAACATCCCGTCCAGACCCTCTCGTTCCCTTGAGATTTTAAAGCAATTGTGTTAAAATGTATTAATACATTTTGGTTCCTGGACTGGAGATGGAAAAGGCCCATGCAGAAAAAGGCGGACAGCAGCCAGACCGCGCAGCTTCTGCGCCCGGTGGAAACCCAGCGGGCCAGCGCGGCGATTTATGAACAGATCAAGAACCTCATCCTCCAAGGCCAGCTCAAGCCGGGGGACCGGCTCCCCTCCGAGCGGTCTCTGATGGAGGTGATGGGACGCAGCCGCCCCACCATCCGGGAGGCCCTGCGGATGCTGGAGCGCGACGGCTTCATCCACACGGTCCCCGGCGGCAGCGGCGCCGTGGTCCAGCAGCCCTCCACCGACTTGGTCGTGCAGTCCCTGGACGCAATCCTGCAGGTCGGCAAGGTCACGCTGGTGGAGCTGGGGGAGTTTCGGATGCACAACGACGTGGCGGTGGCCCGCTGGGCGGCCCAGCGCCGCACCCAGTCCGACATCGACGCACTCAAGGACATTCTGGACCGGATGGAGCAGTGCATCCAGACCAAGAACTGGGAGGGCTTTCTGGCCCTGGACCCGGAATTCCACTGCCAGCTGGCCTACGCCGGGAAAAACACCGTTTCCGCCATCATGAGCCGGGTGCTCAGCCAGCTCAGCAACCCCATCTCGGTCAGGCACATCCTGGATCAGCCCGAAAGCGGCACGGAAAAACAGATTTTGAACATCTGGGACATGCACAACCGCATTTTCGACGCGGTGTGCGAGGGTCATCCCCAGAAGGCGGCGGAGGCCATGGCCTATCACATTCAGGATTTTGTCAACGACAATAAATAGCGTCCATATTGCGCTCGTCCTCAAGCATAAACGCGGCCGCCGGCCCTTGCCAAAGCAAAGGCCGGCGGCCGCTCCATGTCACGGAGAAACCCCGGAATTCAAATCGGCGCTGATCAGACGTCTGCACAGGTCAAAATACGCTTCGTTTTTCTCAATTCCCAAAGAATGCCGTCCGGCGCGGTTCGCCGCGATGCAGGTGGTTCCGCTGCCCAGAAAGGGGTCCAGCACCACATCCCCCTCCTCCATGCACCCTATTACGAGGTCCGGAATCTCATGGGGATACGGCGCGTCATGCCCCAGGACATTTTTCCCCCGCACCATTTTGATGACGGGCTTTATACTTTTTACCGCTGAGCGCAGCGGCTTAAACTTTACGTCCGGCGCTCCTTTGGAAAGAATCAGGATATGCTCCCAGCAATTCAGCGGAGCCTGGTAATAGGGGGTCAGATTCCCCTGGTTGAAGCTCCTGTTTCCCTGTATCTCCCCCTTGTCCCATATGATATTGCCGCACACCTGAAAGCCGATACGCTCAAACAGATCAATCATATAGGCCCCCAGGATCATCCGTTTGTTCCCCATCGCCGACAGCGCAATGTTGTTCTCGTTGTCAAAGTAGTCAAAAATGTTGTACAAATAGACGGCGCCGTCCCGCAGGACCCGGAACACCTCGGAGTTGATGTTGTACATGTCGTAAAGGTAGCAATAAATATTTGGCCACTGGGAATAGGATTTCGCGTTATAATAGGGGGGCGAGGTCACGGCGCAGGAAATGCACGCGGAGGGAAGCGTCCGCAGCACCTCCAGCGCGTCGCCGCAATACACCGCCGCCTTTCCCGACGTCCATTGATCAAACCGCCCCGGCGGCCTGTCGTCGCGCTGCAGGAATCGGTAAAAATAGGCCGACGCCTTAAAATCCGCAAGCAGCTCCGTCCGTGGCGCGCAAAACGCTTTGTACCGCAGGGTCCTGCCGAACCTGGAGCGCTCCCCTTCCACCGCGGAGACAACCACGACCCCGTCGCCCACACAGCTGTAATGGCGGACCACCATATCGAGGGCCTCCTGCTTCGACGCCCCGCGCCGGCAGTCCAAACGCCATCTCGATATCGACCCGCCGGGTATCACGTTTTCATCATTCAGCATTTCCTTCTGCCTGAACAGCGACATAAACGCATACCGTTTCCCCCGGTTGTATTTACTGCGGTCCGGACAAAGCGGGTTTTCGCACTCCCAGCTCCTCACGTTCAAAATCGGATAGGAATTCCCTTGGACCGCCGTTGACCGGCAGGCGGGGCAGTTCACAATCCGCTCATCCCGAACATTTTTCTCAAATATCAGCAGAATGGAGTAGGGCGCCTCGTCATCTCCCAGTATAAAGCAGTCCTTAAATACGAACCCCTGAAACGCAAATTCGAACTCTGCGCGGGGCGCCGACAGATTCCGGACGTATTCAGCGGTCTGCGCCCCAATCTTTTTCCATCGAAAATACGGCCGGTCTATTTTCTCCCTGCGATGCTTTTCAGCGAACAAAACGACGTCCGCAAACAGCCTCCACTGTACATCGGCCCCGCCGGCCTCGATGGGCGGAATGTAGACGGCCAGATCACAGTGATTGTTGAGCCCGTCATACGCCTCCTTCACGGCGTTCAGCGCCAGGCCGCATCCGGCCTCATACCCGGCCTCGAACAGCGACTGGGATATATCCAGCAGATACAGCGCATTGTCACGCGCCGTCATATCAGGATACCTTCTGCCGATGAACTCAAAATAGTCCTCGTCTCCACTCTTATCCCCGGAGAAAAAACCGTAGGCGCAGGACTCCGGGAAAAGATTAAAGCAAAACCTGGAAAAAATCGAGCAATAGATATCCAAATACCGCGGGTCGGCGGCGCAGCGCTCCGACACCGCCCGCATCGTCGCCGCCCTGCCGACGGGCCGGAACACGGCCCTCATCCGGTCCGAAGAAATGCGGTTCGCCGCAAGAAAGCGCTCATACCCGGCGTCGTCCCCACGGTCAAGCAGCCGTTTGATCCGCATTTTCAGAAGATAATTCAGCTTGATTCCCTCCAAAAAAGCCTCGTCGAGAACTTCCTGGTAGACGCCGCTGTTCAGCCCCAACTTTTGATTGACCGCTTCCGCAAAAACGGCCTCATATTGTTCACAAACGCAGAATCCGCCGGAATCCGCAAACTTGACCAGGCGTTTCAGTGTGTCGATCTGCTCCGGCCGGGGTTCCCACGCGCAGGGCAGAAAGCGCTGAAAGGCCGCCGTTATGATCTCTGTCAGCATAGCCGTCCCTCCATCGCGGCAATTATACCCGAAACCCGCCGGCATGTCAATATACCATTTTGGAATAATTATTGGTATGTGATATTATGGGTGTACAATATTGTGGAGGTGATCAGTATGAGTGTCATTTATGAGCCGGAATACCGCGTTTTGATCGACTGCCTGAAGGGCTGCCGGCTTCGAACGAAAATGACTCAGCAGGAGCTCGCGTCACATCTTGGATGCAGCCAAGCCTATGTGAGCAAATACGAGCAATGCCAGAAGAGGCTGGACATCATAGAGGTCCGAAAAATCTGTCTGTGTCTCGGCGTCAGTCTGCTTGAGTTTGTATCGGATTTTGAAGAAAGAATCACGTTGGGAGGAATTTAGTCATGGCAGATTATGAAACCATAAGGTCCTTTCCCCAGCAGGACAGGGACTGGACGGAGGAGCAGTGGAAGTACATGATCGAATACCTGGTTGAGACGGGGATGGTCAAATACGAAGAAATCGCCTCCCTCGTTCTCGGCCATTTAAACCCCTCCCAGGTGGGCACTTCGGTCGCCAGCAACAAATCCTTTCAGGCCCACTATCCAAAGGGCAAATGCTGGGCCGCCGTCCGCCAGTGGCACTTCGATCAAACCGGAACCTGCGCGGACTGCGGCACACGCCTGGAGCTGCAGGCGGACCACATTATCCCCAAGGAGAAGCTGGGCGACGCGGCCAACACATTGGACAATCTCACGCTGAGGTGCAGAAGGTGCAACGTGATCAAAAGGCCCTCCCACAAACACGGCGGCGAAACCTTCCTCACCTCGGAAGCCGCGCTCATGTGGATCCTGTTCACCAAGCGCCCCGAAACCTACCAAGAATTTGAACGGCTCTGCCGGGCCTATGGTCTGACGATGGCAAACGTCCGCTTTGAGGAGGCCTGGGCCATGGCGAAATGGCTTCAGCGGGAGGGCAGGTATTTCATCGACGAGACGTCGAAATATTGACGCTGCGGCTAAACCATAATTTTCGACCCATCCGGGTCCGGAGAGGACGCCTCAGGCACGTAGTTCCGGGGGGACGCCCCGTATTTCCGCTTGAACAGCCGGGAGAAATACAGCGGATCGTCAAACCCGCACAGGCGGGCAGTCTCCGAGATATTCGCCTTGCCGCAATAAGTGGACAGGGTGCTGGCCGCGTTTTCCAGCCGCTTTTCGGTGAGATACTGCAGCGGCGTCAGCCCCGTCTCCCTCTTGAACATCTTTTTCAGATACTCCGTGTTGAACGGCAGCGTGTTCAAGTAGGCGTTCAGATCGTAAGCGCAGTCCGGATAGTGCTGGAGAATATCGTCCTCAATCTGCTGCACGGTGTCGCTGTGGCGGCGGCCGGGCCGGTACTGGGTGAGGAAGGCCGCGACGAGCTGGCCGTAGACGGGCAGCAGCGCGTGCCCCGTACCGGACTCCGAATAGTAATAAAAGGCGGCGGTAAAGGCATCCAGCAGAAAGCCGTTGGAGTCGGCGCGGACGATCAGCGGCTCCGCGCCGGTCAGGGCCGCGTCCCGCAGATTTATGTGGATGTTGGCAAATCCCTCCGCGCTCACATTGGCGTGGGGCAGCATGGGCGGGATGACGACCACGTCGCCGGCGCCGTAGCGCAGCGTTCGATCCTCAAAAATCATCTCGCCGCTCCCGTCGGTGCAGTAAATCAGCTCCCAGTCCCTATGGATATGGCGGGATACCGTTTGGGTAAGCGCGTGCTTCCCCACATAGCTGATCGTGTTCACAATGCCTTTTCTCCTTTCTCCCGCCCACGGACGCTCCCACCGCGCCCCAGCGCCCGCTTCTGCCGGAGCGTGGCCCGCCGCCGGGCCGCAACGCCGTCCGCCGCCAGCTCATGGGTCAGGTAATCCGGCGCAAGCCGCTCCACAAGGGAGGCGCACTCCGGGACGGTCCAGGGCTGATGCCGGTCAATCCGCTGGATGTGGCCGTAGTTGACGCCAAACCGCTCCACGCAGTCCACGGGCAGATCGGGGGGCATCTCCCCCGTATGGCCGCGCACATAGGCGCCGCTGAGGGACTGGTGAAAATGCAGCCCCCGGATATACCGGCACAGGCTTCCGTGGGCGTCCAGCATCCGGTGGATGTAGTCCACGCCGTCCCGCTCCGTGACCAGGTCCCGGTTGGCGTTCATCAGATGCCCGGTATCCAGCAACAGCCCCTTCCTCGGGTACTCCACCCGCTCCAGCAGCCGCCCCGTCAGGGCTGGATCCGTCATGGTCAGCCCCGGCCACCACAGGTTCTCCATCAGGAAGTCGAAGCCGCCCTCCTCATCCTTCAGCAGATCATTTATAATGTCCGCCGCCGTGTCGATCACCTCCTCCGAGGTGTGTCGCCAGCGGTAGGTATAGCCCTCCTCGATGGACACGTCGGACACATGGAACACCACATATCTGACCCCCATGGCCCTGGCCCGCTCCAGATCGTCCCGGTAGACCCGCATCATGTACGCCGCGCCCAGCCCGCCGTAAAAGCCCCGGGCGGCCTCCAGCGTGCCGTACTTCTCCAGCAGGTTTTTCTCATCCTCCCGGTAGAGGTCCAGCCAGTCGGTGAAGAACGTCAGGTGGTAGCCCAGCACCAGCTCCCGGGGCAGCCCCGCCGGGACGGGCTCCCCGCCCCAGATGGCCTCCACCCCCTGGCAGCCCAGGTCTTTCAGCGTCCGGCGCAGCCCTTCTTCCCCGCCGTACTCCCCCAGCACGCCGGAGGTCATCGGCAGGGGAATCAGCTCAATCATTCCGCCCCTCCCGGATCACCCGCGCCACCTCTTTGTCGTTGTAGAAACTGTAAATCACCACGGCCATGGCCACAAACACCATGGCCACCAGGGCGGTTTTCTGCACGCCGCCGCTGGTGGCGGCGCCGGAGCCCCCCGTCAGCAGCAGCGAGCAGGCCACCGCCACCACCGCCTGGCACAGCTTGTTGGCGAAGTTCCGGGCCGCCAGGAACATCCCGGCCCGGTTTTGGCCTGTTTTGACGGCGTCATACTGAGCCAAGTCGGCGAACATGGAGGCGGGGATAATATTGGTGATGGCGATGGGGAAGGCGATCACCAATCCGATCAGAATGGCAAAGACCGGCCCGCCCACGGCGGCGATGACCAGCCGGTAGTTATAGATGGCGCAGTACAGCAGCGTGTACGTGACGCACGCGCCCAAGAGCATGGGCTTTTTGCCCACCCTTCGGGCCAGAATGTTCACCAGCGGATAGGTGGATACCCCCGCCGCGATGGAGATGACGGACACATAGGTCACCCAGGCGTCGTCCAGCGCCAGCAGGTTGGTGATATAATACACCTCTGCGGTGTTGAAAAAGGTGAAGGCGATCCACATCACCAGGTAGCCCACGGTGATGACGGCGAAGTTGGGGTAGGACGCCGTGGCCTTCAGCGCGTCCCAGATCGACTGGTGGTAGGGTTTGGGGGACACGTAATCCTTCTCTCGGATCAGGAAGGCGGGGGCCAGCGCCGCCAACGCGCCCAGCACACAGAATACGATAAACGGAATGCGCAGCGCCCACAGCTCCGCCACGCCGTTTTTCATCAGCACGCTCTTTATCATGGAGGTGCAGAACACCAGGGCGGAGGAGATGACGTAAAACAGGCTGTTGACCGTGTACAAAAATACCCGCTTTCCGGGGTCGGTGACGATCTCCGCCTGAAGGGCGCTGTAGGGGATATTATACAGTGTGGAGAACAGGTAGTAGAGGATCAGCATGGCCCCCACCCAGACGCCGTTTCCAATGGACGGTCCCTGGACCGGCGGGAAGAACACCAGCAGACAGAACAGTCCGTAGGGGATGGCCGCCCAGCGCATGAACACCGTTCGGCGGCCCATCGGGGACCTGCAGTTGTCCGACAGGTTGGCCACCCAGGGGTCGGTCACGGCGTCCACCACCGTGCCGATGCCACGGATCACCGCCATGGTCAGCGCCGCGTTCACCAAAAACTGGGGCAGCGTGGAACCGGCGGTGGCGGGGATGAAAAAGGTGAGCAGATAGCTAGTGATGATACCGCCGATGAGTCCCCGGGAAAAGTCTCCCAGGCACAGGACAAAAATCCTGCCGTTTGTAATCTGTTTCATGTGGGCCGGCTCCTTTCAATGGCTAGAAATTTTTCCCGCAGCAGGCGCTTGAACTTCTCCGGCTCCTCTCCCAAGGGGCCGTGGGCGGAGCGCTCAAACCAAACCAGGTCTTTGTCGGGCGCCTGGATGGCGTCGTAGTAGTCCTGGATGAGAGACGCCGGGGTGTTTTCATCGCGCCGCCCCTGGAAGATGTAATAGGGCATCTCAAAAGTGTGCAGGTCGCGGAGAAAGTCGTAACGGACAATGGTGGGCCACATCCGGGACAGGCACAGCCGATAACCCTTGGCGGCGCCCAGCTTGTCCCGCGGCGACAGCTCCGGGGAGCGGAGTATGGGCAGCACCGTGCCCTTGAAATAGCTCTCCTTCTTCACGCTGTGGCCGCCGTACTTGCTCAAAATCCGCCGCTGGGCCATGAGGCCCTCGAACACGGGCCTGTACTGCCCATCCACCGGCGGGCCGATTCGCTTCAAGGTCTCGACGGACTTGGCGTCCCCCGCCCGCTCCGCCTGATCCAAGGCAAAAGCGTAGGAGCGCGCCTCGTTCTCCACCCCGTTCACCACCTGGCCGTAGCCGATATAGCCCGCCACCCGGTCCGGCGCCTTGGCGCACACAAAGGTGCCCAGCTCCGTGCCCCAGCTGCCGCCGATGAGATACACCTTTCTCTTACCCAGCGTCCGGCACAGGTAATCGATCAGCTCGATACAGTCGTCCACCAGCCGCTCCAAGGTCAGGCTGGCCGGGTCACAGCCAAAATAGGATCCTCCCGTCCCCCGCTGGTCCCAGGCCGCCACCGTAAAGCTGTCCGTCAGGTCCAGATGCCGCTTGGCGATGCCGTGCCGGTTGGGCACGCCGGGTCCGCCGTGCAAAAATAAAAGGACCGGATGACGCTGATCGGCGCTCCAAATATGGATGGTCTGCTTCAAGCCGCCCAGCGTGACCCGTTCCTTTCGGTCAATGATGTACTTTTTCAAGCAAATCCTCCATTTCTCTCCCGACGCCGCCGGGTCGTGTCCAGCTCACTTTCTATGATTGAACTTCTCAATCAGCAGTATACATCACACCGGAAAAAAACGCAAGGAGAACCGAATCGGCGGCGCGGAGCGAAGCTTTTCCGCGCCGGGGGCTTTGTAAAAAAGTTTTGATTCCATCCCGGCGCGTTGTTCTTGCATTCCCGCCGTTTTTATCTTATAATAGTATTATCTTTTTTGGTTTCCGCCATGTCGGAAATCCTCGGCTCTCCATTTCCCAAGACAGCCGACCGCCGGCAATGAGGTGATACATGACACGACGTTCATTAAGCTCTCCTGATAAAATGAATTGAGGAGGACCTATATTATGGGTACAAGTATCAAAAGGTCGGTCATCATCCGCGTGATCTGCGCACTGATCGCCGTACTGCTGTTCAGCGGCGTGACAACTATGAACATCCTGCGCATCAAGGACACGCAGCACACCAGCAGCCAGGCCGACGCCCTGCTGGACAGTGCGCAGCGGGCAGAAGTGGCCCACTACAAGTGGTCCGCCAATCTGAGCAGCGCGCTCTACTCCAGCACCGAGTTCACCGGCAGTCTGGACCATACGGGCTGTGTGCTGGGCAAGTGGCTGTACAGCGACATGGATCTGAAGGACGACAAGGTCGAAGCCCTGCGCGTTCAGATCGAACCGCTGCACCGGGAGCTCCACGCCTCCGCAGGCACCGCCCTGGAGCTGTACGCACAGGACCCCGCCGACGCCCAGCAATACTACACAGGCACCATTCAGGCCAATCTGACCACCCTGGTGGGCCTGCTGGACGAGGTGGTGGCCCGGGGCACTGCCCTGAGCGATGAATGCGCCGAGCGCATGAACAGAACCATCACGCTTATGCACACCCTCACCTGCATCTGCCTGGTGCTCAATCTGGTGGCTCTGATCAGCCTGGTGGTGTACGTGCTGAACTATGTGATCAGGCCCCTGCTTCTTATCACCGAAAAGGCCCGACCCCTTCAGGACGGCATACTTGCCCTGGATCTGGAGTACCACTCCAAAAACGAACTGGGTCAGCTGGCACAGACCTTGGAGCAGTCGGTGGGGCGCATCCACCTGTACGTAGAGGATATCAACCGGGTGATGGGCGAGCTGGCCCAGGGCAATTTCGATGTCCATACCTCCACCCCTTATATCGGAGACTTCCAGTCCATTGAGGAGTCGCTGGGCCTCTTCACCGACGCCTTGTCCGAGGCCATGGACAATATTGTCCAGGCCGAACACCGGGTATCCAGCCACGCCGAGCAGCTGTCCAGCGGCGCTCAGGCTCTGGCTCAGGGTGCCACGGAGCAGGCCAGCGCGGTCCAAGAGGTGTACGCCACGGTGGACAACCTGTCCAAGAGTGCCGGACACAACGCCCAAGCCGCCTCGGACGCCCAAGGCAGCGCCAATCTCACCAGCCAGCAGGTGTCGTTGAGCAGCCAGCAGATGGAGCAGATGGTGGCCGCTATGGCTGACATCTCCAGCGCCTCCCAGCAGATCGGCCGCATTATCGCCACCATTGAGGATATCGCATTCCAAACCAACATTCTGGCCCTAAACGCGGCTGTGGAGGCCGCCCGAGCCGGCTCCGCCGGCAAGGGCTTCGCCGTGGTGGCTGACGAGGTCCGAAGCCTGGCCTCCAAATCCGACGAGGCGGCAAAGGCCACCAAGGGACTCATTGAGAATTCCATCCAGGCCGCCAATCGCGGTACACGGATCGTAGGTGAAGTGTCCGATTCGCTGAAGAAGGCCCTGGAGCTGGTGGTGCAGTCCAACAAGGCCATCGGCGCCATCTCCGACGCCATCGCTGAGGAGGCGGAGTCGCTGTCACAGGTGTCTGAGGGCATCGGACAGATCTCCTCCGTGGTCCAGACCAACTCCGCCAGCAGCGAGGAATCCGCCGCCGTCAGCTCCGAGCTGTTTGAGCAGGTCCATCTGCTGGAGGATCAGACCAAAAAGTTTAAGCTTAAAAGGCAATACAGCTATAAATAATAAAAGCGGCCGGACATTATGGAGTCCGGCCGCTTTTTGATGTATTCGTTATTGCAGCATATCCAGCCTGTCGTGTTTTTTCAGACCGGCCACGATCCACCGCCGCACCAGATCGTAAATGACCGCGAACACCGGCACTCCTACCAGGATACCCACAAACCCAAACATCCCCTGGAACAGCGTGATGGCGAACAGCACCCAGAAGCCGGTCAGCCCCACGCTGCCCGCCAGCAGCTTGGGACCCAGGATGTTGCCGTCAAACTGCTGTAAAACGACGATAAAGATCAGGAAAATGAGGCAATTCCGGGGGCTGGAGATCAGGATCAGCAGCGCGGCGGGCACCGCCCCGATGAATGGTCCAAAATAGGGGATCACGTTGGTCACACCGATGATGACACTGATGAGTACCGCGTTCTGGAACCCCGCCGCCACCGCCATGACCGCGCAGAATACGTAACAGATCAGCCCCACGATGGCGCTGTCCAGGATTTTACCGCCGAAGAAGCCCACAAAGGTGCTGTCAATAAAGGCGCACTCCTTCAGCAAGGCGTCCGCCCGCTCCGGCTTGAACACGGCATACACCAGCGCCTTGCAGTGCTTGGCGAACTTCTTGCGTCCCGTCAGCAGATAGATGCAGATGATGATCCCCAGCACGATGTTCTTCACCACCGTAAACACCGAGCTGACGGCGGTGAACGCGCCGCCCATCATCCCCTGCACGGTGGACAAGAGGTCGGTGTTGAGCCAGTTCATCAGCCAATTTTCCATGCTGACAAAGGCGTTGTTTACATAGTTTTGCAGCACCTCGTTGCCCTCCAGGTGGGCCACCACCCATCTGGCGAACTCCTCCGCCTTGGGAGGGACCACCACGGCCAGGGTCATGATGCTGTTCCCGATCTCCGGGATTACCATGCTCATCAGCAGATAGATCACCAGCGCGCTGAGCAGCAGCACCGCCGACACGCTGAGCACCACCGCCCACTTTTTGTGCTTCTCCGGCAGCGCCGCTTCGATCCGCCGCTCCAGAAACCCGCAGGGGGTTTTGAGCAGATAGGCCATTCCGCCGCCGTAGATGAAGGGGGTCAGCACTCCCAGCAGCCACCGGAAGGTCTGACGCAGCTGGTCCAGGCGCTGGACGCAGAAAAACAGTAGGATCGCCAGCGCCAGGGAAAGAAAACCTGTCAGGGATTTGAAAAATATCTTTTTGAGAAATTCCTTATTCATGCCATGCGCCCCGCCCTTTCCCAATTCAGTTACAGCTCTATCTTACATCAACAGGACAGGCTTTTTCAAGACGGTTCCGGCATTTTTAAGCGCACCTTAAAAAACTGTTCCGGCAGCGTTAAAAAGAGTCCCGGCCCAATGGGCCGGGACTCTTTTTTAGGTTTGCTCAGCCTGTGTGTTTGACTCAGGCGATATCGCCGGTGACGTCGCGGTACAGGAAGGTCACCGCCTGGGCGCGGGTCACGGGGTCGTTGGGGCTGAACATAGTGGTGGAGGTCCCCTTGGTCACGCCCTTGGCGTTGGCCCAGGACACGGGCCGGGCGTAGTACTCGCGGCTGCTCACGTCATAGAAGCCGCTGTTGGTGCTGGCCGCGGGGGACTTCTCGTAGCGGTACAGGAAGGTCACGGCCTGGCCGCGGGTCACGGTGGCGTAGGGGGAGAAGTGCGTGCGGTCGGTGCCGTCCGTAATACCCTGGGACACGGCCCACAGGATGGCGCTGTAGTAATCGCCGGGGGTCTGGGTGGCGCTGACGTCCACGAAGGGGTTGGCGATGCCCGCCACGGAGGGACGGCCCGCGGCACGCCACAGGAAGGTCACCATCTGGGCGCGGTTGCAGACGTCCTCGGGGCTGAAGCTGTAGGTATCACTGCCGTTGGTGACCTGGGGGTTCTTGTTGACGGCCCAGGACACGGCCTTGGAGTAGTACGAGCTGGACCACACGTCAGCGAAGATGGTGTTGTTGTTCGCGTCGAAGGACGGGGTGACCGTCACGGTGGAGTAGCCGGAGGGCACGGTGAACGTGAAGGTGTTCACGCCGGTGCGGATGGCGGTGGCTCCGGTGACGCTCAGGCCCATGGTGCGCTGGCCCGCGCCGGGGGTGGTGGTCACGGTGACCTGGGTGCCGGGAGACACCTGGCCGCTGGCGTTGGTGCTGGCGGTGCCGGTGCCGGTGATGGCGCGGTTCACGCTGATGGTGGCGTTGGTGTTGGTCTTGGTGAAGGACGGGGTCACGGTCACGGAGCCGGAGGGCATGGTGAAGGTGTAGCTGCTGCCGGAGCCGGACACGCTGACGGTCTGGCCGCTGGAGGTCTTAACGGACACGCCGGAGGGGCTGTAGCCCGCGCTGGCGGACAGGGTGATGGTGACGGTGCTGCCCACCCTGGCGGGGTTGGCGTTGACGCTGGCGGAGCCGCCGGTGGCGGTGTCGATCTTGATGTTGCCGCCCACGGGAGCGGTGTCACGGTTCAGCTTGATGGTGTACAGGCTGCCGCTGGCGTTGCTGTCCACCAGGCCGCCGCTGGCGTTGGCCACCACCACGGTCTTGCCCACGGCCTGGACATAGATGGTCCGAGCGTCGCCGGTCATGTTGATCGTGGTGCTGCCGGTGTAGTTCTGGTCCACCTCAATGTACTGACCGTTCTTGGCGTCGTCCACGGCAGCCTGGAGGGTGTCATAAGTACCCTTACAGTTGTCAGGTGTCACATCTGTCACCTTGATTGCAGTCTTGTCTGTACCAAGGGCCACCGTGGCGTCATACAGCTTCACCAGTCCATCGGTCTTGTTGATCTCGAAGGTGCCCAAGCCGTTGGTTCCAGCGTGGGTGATAGTTATGCCTTTGGCAGCATCATAGCTATAAACGTAGGTGCCGTCCTGGTGAACATACAGGGTAGCGCCCGTGCCGCCAAAGGTCTTACCGGCCGGGTAATCCAAACTTGCGAACTTCACGGTCGCGCCGGTCATGGTAGCATCGGCCATAACGCCAGTGAGGGTACCCAAGGTGCGGCCAGTCTGCACCACGATGGGATCAAGAGCGGGTTCGCCTGCAGCAGCAGTTGCTGTCGACCTCGCCTCAATGCGGTACATGGGGGTCATGGTGGCCTTCATGGTGCCGCCGTCGCTGTTGTGCTCATTAACGGTGACGGCCAGATAGGGCACCAGATAGACCTCAGTATACTTTGCGGGAGCGCCGGTGCTGGGAACGCTCTGGTGGTTTTTCAGGTAATAGGTGCGGTCGGCGCTGTCCTTCCAGCTCTTGATCTGGCTGTCGGTGGTACCGCCCCGCACATCATTGATGGCCTGGACGATGGCGGGAGATTTGGTCCAGTCGAATGTGGCGGCACCAGCGCCGTTTCCCTCCAGGGCGGCTTTCAGCCCGTCTCGCAGGGCCTTTGTTGCATAGGCACTGGCGCTCACGGTGACTTCAACGGTCTTGCCGCTGGCAGTCATGTCCAGCTTCACACCCTCGTTGATGTCCTTCACGCTGGCGCTCAGGGTGTAGACGGTCTCGTTGCTCAGGCGCAGGCGGTCCAGGTCGGGCACAGTGATGCCATAGCCGAGGGGGGTGCTGCCAGGGTTCTGGAACCGCAGAGTCTTGGTGTCGGAGTAGTAGACCACCGGGACATTCACTGTAGCATAGGTGCCGTCGGCCTTTTGCACATCGGTGGTCAGCGTCAGGTTGATGGTCGTGGTCTTGACGGGCAGGCTACCGGTGATGGTAATCACGTTGTTGTTCACGCTGACCCGCACAGACTTATCAACATCAGCAGCACTCGTGGCCGCAATCGCGGCGTTGGTCAGCTTGGTGGCGTTGCCGGAAGCCGCGCCGCCTCCGGCGTCCAGAACCACACTGGCGCTAGGCATGCCGTAATCGTAGCCGCTGTTGTAGCTGTTGCTCGGGGTGGTATCCGCACCCACCGTCTCGGTCCAGCGACCGGTAGCGGTGCTGTTGATGGCGGAGGGCAGGAGGATGCGGTCGTTCAGATTCAGTCCACTAATTTGGCCCCACGTAATGCTCCCGCTTTTGAAGGTCAGAGTCAAAGCGCCCGGAGCCGTGCCCGCCGTGTTGGTGGGGGTGATTGTGTAACCGGTCCCGCCTTTAACCTGCGCGGTGAGGGCCTCACCCAACTGCTCCTGGGTGTAATAAGTATATTTGCCGGTCGCACCGGCCTGAAGCTGCCAGGCCAGGCTGGAGTCCAGGGCCTTATAGGGAACTTCGTTCACCCAGGTGCCGCCCTTGATCTTCTTGTCAGCGTCCGTTTTGTTGTAAGTGCTCAGATTAGTAGTGGTACTGCCATAGGTATTGGTCCGGCTCTCGGGAATCTTCAGGGTCACGTTCGCAATCGTTCCACCGATTGTGCCCACAGTGTGACCGGTTCCGGTGACGTTCAGGGTGGTGTCCTTGGTTGCGCCCAGGGTCAGGTCGCCGGTGGTGGCGCCGGAGCCGCTGACGTTCAAGGTGCCCTCCTTCAGCTCCACACCGTTGGCGTGGCCGCTGGCGATGGACACGGTGCCCTTATTCATAGTGATCTTGCCGGAGTAGGCGGAGCTGCTGGTCAGCTGCACGCTGGCGTTGCCCAACGCGGCCTCATCCGTAGGAGTATAGGTGATCGTGCCCACAGTGCCCGCGCTGATGCTGACGCTGGGGGGAGCGGCGGTGCTGTCCTTGCCGCCGTTGTTCGTCTTGGTGACGCCGAACAGGGTCAGATTGCCCGCCTTGGAATCGCCGGACATGGTGAAGGACGCGCCGGTTCCGGTGATATCGACAGTGCCGGTGCCGGAACCCACCGTGCTGTCGGTGATCTCCACTCTGCTGCTGTTGCCAACCACTGTAATTGCCGAGGCAGAGCTTCCGTTCTTGAGGCTGACGTTCTGGATGGCGGAGGACTTGGGCGTCGTCCCGGTCTCAGTGCCCAGCTTACCCAGTTTGATATTGCCCAAGCTGGCGTTGTCCAGGGTAATTCGGTCAGCCACGGGTTTTCCGTTGGCATCCGCAGCGCTGCTGCGATCAATTGCCACAGTGCCGCCCACATTGGTCATCTGGATGTTCACGGCCTTATCGGCGGCCAGAGTGCCCACAGCGGTCAGGCTGGCCTTCTGGGTAGAAGTACGCTGTCCAGCGTTGACTTCGGTGGTATACTTGCTGTCGTTGAGAATGACACTGGTCAGACCGGTAGGGCCGCTGATAGAAAGGCTGGTCGTGCTTACACCGCCGTAGAGGTCAATGTTCACGCTGGTGACGGAGCTGTCCATCGTGATCGTTTGAGAACCGATAACAGTGAAACTGGTGGGCTTTGTACCCGGGATATTGGCATAACTGTCATAATATGTACTGCCGACAATAATGCCGCTGGAAATCTTCTTATAGCCAGTAACTTTACCATCAGTACCTTTTACCTGGACAAACCACCCCGGAACATCCCCAGGGGTTGTGTCGTCTGTGATGGTGCTGTCAAACTTGGCGTGATAACTCGCCGTGTTCCCGTTTTCAGCGCTACTGGCGGGATCGTATGCCGCAACGGGTACGACGGTTGCTGGGATCAATGTCAGCACCATGGCTAACGCCAAGGCGGCCGACAAAAGTCGTTTCTTCATATTTCTGTTCCTCCTTGTATCTGGTTTGGGTAGCTCAATTCGCCGGTCTGGCCGGCTGGTTTGTCCCTTTCCGGGGCGTGGCCGGGCATACGGCCCTCCTTCCATCGGAATGATTGGCTGACGCCTCCGACGCCACAATTATACGGCTACTATTATACTCTATCGGCAAAAATTTGCAAGCCTTAACCGAAAATTTCTGGAAAAATTAATGGCAGGGCCGACAGAATCCGCCGGCCCTTGCGCTTTCCGCTATCATATGGTATAATGTTAATATCCAGAAAGGAGGCCAGAGATATGCCCACCGAAAACGAGCGCAAGGACGTGCAGAAGGCTATGGCGTATGATTTGCTCCGTATTTTTGAATCCGACCCGGATAAAACCTACACAGCCAAAGAGCTGAAAGAGCTGATTGACGCCTATATCCGGGGAACCACCCAGTAACAGCGTGAAGGGGGCCGGTGATCCGGCCCCTTTTCCTTTGAGGAGGCACATATATGGACTACGACACCCTGCTGTCCGGCTGCTGCGAGATGGGCCGCCAACTCTTGGAGTACGGCGCGGAAATCCAGCGCGCGGAGGACACTGTGCACCGTCTCCTGGCGGCCTACGGCCTGGAGGGCGAGGTGTTCGCCATTCCCAACTGCCTGTGGGTCAGCGCCCGCTGCCCCGATGGCTCCACCCGCACCGTCATGCGCCGCGTGCGCCCCGCGTCGGTGGACCTGGAGGGCATCGAGCGGCTCAACGACCTGTCCCGGCGGCTGTGCGCCGACCCGCCCGAGGACCCCGGCGCGCTCCTGCGCCAGTGCGGCGAAACCGCCGCGCAGCTGCGGCGGTATCCGGCGGCGCTGTGCATGCTGGGATATTTTGTGGGGGCGTTTTTTTTCGCGCTGTTTTTCTCCGGCGGCTGGGCGGAGGCTGCCGCGGCGGGACTTTCCGGGCTGGCCTGCGGGGCGTGCCTGTGGCTGCTGAACCGGGCCGGCGCGAACCCCTTCCTGGCCATGGGGGCGTCGGCCTTTGTGCTGGGGGCGGCGGCCTGCGTTCCGGCGGCGCTGGGCGCGCCCGTCAGCGTAGAGATCACCATCGCCGGGGCCATTATGGTGCTGGTGCCGGGGCTGGTGTTTACCAACTTCATGAGCGACCTGCTCACCGGGGACATGGTGGCGGGGCTGGCCACCTTCGCCCGGGCGGTGCTGTCGGCGGGGTCCATCGCGCTGGGAACAGGAACCGCCATGGCGCTGTTCCGGGAGACGCTGTCCGCCCAGGGCGGAACCGTGGTGCAGTACGGACCGGCGCTGTACTGCGCGTTTGCCTTTGTGGCCTGCCTCGGGTTCTGTGTGCCCTTCAACGCCCAGGGCGTGGGGGCGCTTCTGTGCGGCCTAGGCGGCGCCCTGGGCTGGGCGGCGTACCAGGCGGGCATGGCGCTGTGGAGCAGCCCCTTTGCCGCCAGCCTGATTGCCGCCATCGCGGTGTCGGCCTACTCCGAGTGGATGGCCCGGCGACGGAGATGCCCGGCCACGTCCTATCTGGTCCTGGCCATGTTCCCGCTGGTGCCGGGACTGACCATTTACCAGGCCATGGACCACGGCCTGCGGGGGGATACCGCGCTGTTTTTGGACACCTTTTTCCGCACCATGGGCATCGCCGGGTGTCTGGCCCTGGGTCTGCTGGTGGTGGCGTCGGCGCTGGCGCTGCACCGGAGGTGGCGCCGGCGCTGAGTCCCGCTCCCCTGTTACGATTTCGACGCTGATTTGTAACCCTTCGTTCCTTGACCCGCTCCGAAGGGTGTGCTAACATGATTTGGAAATCAAAAAGAAGGAGTTCTGATCGAAATGCACCGCAAAAAGCCGTACCTGTCCCTGTGCGCCCTGGCGCTGGCCGTGCTGGCGGGCTGTGGAACCACCTCCGGGCATTATGTACCCTCCTCCCCGTTCCCGGACAGCGCCCCGCCGGTGGCCTCCGACGCTCTGACCATGCCGCCGGAGCCCACGCCCACCCCTACCCCCACGCCGGAACCCACGCCCACTCCGGAGACGGCGGAGACCTATCGGTTCGGCACGCCCCTGGAGGAGAGCGAGCCGGTGGCGGACGACAGCTTTTTTGACACCGCAGCGTTTTTGGGCGACTCCCGCACCGAGGGGTTGCAGCTCTTCAGCGGACTGAAGCATGGGGACTTTTACTGGGCCCGCGGGATGACGGTATTTAAGGCAGATGACGAAGAGTTCCGCCCCTTTGAGGTAGACGGCCGGAAGTGCAATCTGGTGGAGGCCCTGACGCTGAGACAGTACGAGAGCGTGTACATCATGCTGGGGGTGAACGAGCTGGGCTACCCCGCCCAGAGCTATGAGAGCGGCCTGGGGAAGCTGCTGGACAAGGTCTTGGAGCTTCAGCCCGACGCGGTGGTGTATCTGCAGGTGATGCCCCCGCTGAACGACGCCATGTGCAGGCAGAACAGGCTGGCCTCCTACATCAACAACGAGAACCTGGCGGCGTTCAACGAGGCCATTGTGCGCCTGGCGGCGGAGAAGCAGGTGGTGCTGCTGAATACCGCCGAGGCCTATACCGGGCCGGACGGCCAGCTCCCGGCGGAGCTGGCCAACGACGGCTGCCACTTCTCCTACGGGGGATACAAGCTTTGGGCGGACTATCTGCGAAACCACGTCATGGACCGGGAGCGGTATTTTGCCAACCGTGCGATGGTGGGATAA